>JAFEFK010000940.1 GCA_018240625.1 Pseudomonadota bacterium | reverse complement strand
CCAGAAATCAGAATATCCGGTGGCTTCACCGCAAGCGACCATGCGATGGCGATCCCGATAACGGCCGCGCCGCTCCAGCGCAGCGGTGTTCTGAGCAATCCGAGCAGCACGATGCCCGCAGTCGCGGCGATCATTGGTCCGGTCCCAAATGCCGCCATGCGGCCAATGGCGCCCGGCAACGCCGCCACCCACTGCGTGACGACGATCATCCATTCGATGCCAAAACCCATCAGCCGCCAGAACACGCCGTCGAGCCCGAACGGCATGGCCGCCAGTCCCAACAAGCCAGCCGGCATCACCAGTACCGAGACCACAGGCATCGCCAGCAGATTTGCCACCACGCCATAGGGCGTCACGCGATGAAAATGGAATGCGGCATAGGGCGTCGTCGCAAGTCCTGCGACGAACGACGCCAGTGCCAGCGTGATGATTTCGCGGCCACCCCAGAGCGCGGCCCGCGCCGTCGGCGAGTGATCCGGCGACGCGAACAGTTTCGGCATGCCGATCTGGACCAGCGCCACCAGCCCGAGCGTCGCGGCGAACGACATCTGAAAACTCGGATGCACCAATGCCTCCGGCGCGATCGCGAGCACGATCATTGCCGCGACCGCCAGCGTGCGGAACGTGATGGCACGGCGATCGACCATCACCGCGATCAGCACCACCGCCGTCATGAAGAAGGAACGCTGGGTTGCGACCTCGGCGCCCGACAGCAGAAGATAAAACGCGGCGGCTGCGAGCGCTGCCGCCGCGGACCATTTCTTGATGGGAAAGGTCACCGTTAGCGCCGGGATCAGCGCCAGCAGCGCGCGGATCGCGAAGAACACGACGCCGGCGACGACGGCCATGTGATAGCCGGAAATCGAGAGCACATGACCGAGCCCCGAAATGAACATGGCGTCGTTGACCGGCGTCGTGATGGCGTCGCGACGCCCGGTCAGAAGTGCTGTCGCAATCGCGCGGGAATCGCCGCTGAGCACAAGACGTATGCGCGCGTCGATCGCATCGCGAAGCTCCTGCATCAGCGCGGCATAGCGCAAGCCAAGGCCGCCGCTGACGGGCGGGTCCACGACCTTGATCGCACCCATGGCGAAACCGGAGGCACCGATGCCCTGGAAATACATATCGCGGCCGAAGTCGTAACTGCCGGGGAGCATCGGCGCCAGCGGCGGCTGCAACCGCGCTTTCAACTCCACAAAACTGCCGACCACGGGCGCGGTTTCCTTTTTGACCGAAAGCCGCACGCGATCCAGTTTGATATGCCGCCACGGATCGTCCATCTCGACGACACGCAGAACAAACCTGTCGGTGCGCTCACGCACTTCGCGGGTTTCGACGAATCCCTTGAGTAAAGGCGTATACATCGGCCTCTGAAGGACGACGTGGGCGATCCGTGCGGTCTTCAAGGTCGCAACGGCAAACCCCGCAGCCGTCGCCGCCACGAGAACCGCAACTGTAAAGAGCCGATGGCGGCGCAGCATCGCGGCAGCCGCGCAGAAGATGCCGGCCGTCACCGTCGCGACCCAGGCCACCGGCTCGTGATCGGCGGTGAAATAGATCGCAATGCCAGCGCCAAATGCCACTGGCACCCAGGGCAGCAATCGTCCTGCACCCGCTTCCGCGCGCGCCCAGGCGCGCAGCTTCGCGGTCAACGCCGACCAAACTCCGGGAGACAATCGCGAAGGTCGCGCAGCAGCCGCTCCTCGCGGCGGCCACGTTCCTGCGTAGCCTCCCCTTCGACCCTGAGCCCTGCCGCCTTGTTCCGGCATCCGGCCGCTCCCTGCGCCCTTCCATATAAGGCTAGCGGAAGAGGCGACGCAGAGAACAGCGGAACGGATACGGAATACCTGAAGAAATTAGGCGTCAGCCGGTTGCGGCGACCTTGGCCCAGGTATCGCGCAGGCCGACCGTCCGATTGAAAACGAGCCGGCCGGGCGATGAATCCTTGTCGCGGCAGAAATAACCCTGCCGTTCGAATTGCACCGCGTCTTCGGCGTTGTCGCCGGCGAGTGCAGGCTCGACCATCGACCCTACAAGAATCTCAAGCGATTGCGGATTGAGCTGGGAGGCAAAGTTGGCGGCGTCCGGCTGCGCCGTTGCGAACAGATGATTGTAGAGCCGGATCTCCGCCGGCACAGCATCCGCTGCGCTCACCCAATGCATGGTGGCTTTCACCTTACGGCCATCGGGGGCATTGCCGCCCTTGGTCGCGGGATCGTAGGTGCAGCGAAGTTCAACCACTTCGCCCGCCGCGTTCTTCACGACATCGCGGCAGGTGATGAAATAGGCGTAGCGCAGGCGCACTTCGTTACCCGGCGACAGCCGGAAGAACTTCTTCGGCGGGTTTTCCATGAAGTCGTCCTGCTCGATATAGAGCTCGCGTCCGAACCGGATGCGCCGCGTGCCCTGCGAGGGGTCATCCGGATGATTCACCGCCTCGAGCTCTTCGCTCGTGCCTTCCGGATAGTTCTCGATCACGACTTTGAGCGGGCGCAGGACCGCCATGCGGCGCGGCGCGCTTTTGTTGAGCGTCTCGCGAACCGCGAAATCGAACATGCCGATGTCGACGGTGCTGTTGGCTTTCGCAACGCCGATCCGTTTGACAAATTCGCGCAGCGCCGCGGCCGGCACGCCGCGCCGTTGCAGCCCCGCCAGCGTCGGCATGCGCGGATCGTCCCAGCCCGACACGTGACCGCCACGCACGAGTTCGGTCAGCACCCGCTTCGACAGCAGGGTGTGCGTGAGGTTAAGCCGCGCGAATTCGTATTGATGCGGCCGTGACGGCACCGGAAGATTGTCGAGGAACCAGTCATAAAGTGGGCGATGATCCTCGAATTCCAGCGTGCAGATCGAATGGGTGATGTGTTCGATCGAGTCCGACTGACCGTGAGCGAAGTCGTAGCTCGGATAGATATTCCACGCCGTCCCCGTGCGCGGATGATGGGCGTGCAGGATCCGGTACAGCACGGGGTCGCGCAGGTTGATGTTGCCTGAGGCCATATCGATCTTGGCGCGCAGAACCCGCGCGCCGTTGGGAAACTCGCCGGCCCGCATCCGCGCGAACAGGTCGAGGTTCTCATCCACCGGCCGATCGCGGAACGCGCTGTTCCTGCCGGGCTCGGTCAGGGTGCCGCGCGCCAGCCTGATTTCTTCCTGCGACTGGTCATCGACGTAGGCCTTGGCGGCGCGAATGAGGTCCTGCGCCCAGGCGTAAAGCTGTTCGAAGTAATCCGACGCATAGTGAAGGCCCGT
This sequence comes from Pseudomonadota bacterium, assembly GCA_018240625.1. GTDB lineage: Bacteria > Pseudomonadota > Alphaproteobacteria > Rhizobiales > Xanthobacteraceae > Nitrobacter. The sequence goes on along the minus strand of JAFEFK010000940.1, from coordinate 5,887 downwards.
ACCCCAGTCGAAACCGAGCCAGCGGACATCGCGCTGGATCGCATCGATGTACTCCTGTTCCTCCTTGGTCGGGTTGGTGTCGTCGAAGCGGAGATTGCAGCGTCCGCCGAACTCCTCGGCAATGCCGAAATTCAGGCAGATCGATTTGGCGTGCCCCAGATGCAGATAGCCGTTCGGTTCCGGCGGAAACCGGGTGACGACGCTCTTATGCTTTCCCGAAGCGAGGTCCGCCGCCACGATATCGCGGATGAAATCCCGGCCCGCTTCCAGCGATTCGTCAGTCATTGTGTACCTTTCAAGCTGCGCCTATGTGCCAAATCCGCAAGCACACGCCAAGGGCCGTGGCGAAGGTTTACGCCGACGGGGCTGCCGGACCGGCGTTGCGTCCCGGAACCGGAAAGGGCCGGAGGCCGCTTCCTTGAATAACCGCGCCACTGCAATTAGCCGTGCGCGGGAATCAGGGGTGTGATAAACGGCCCCGCCGATCCAATCCCTGAAAGCTTCAGATTCTTGAAAATGACCGCACCTGTCGTCACCCGCTTCGCTCCGTCTCCGACCGGTTTTCTTCATATCGGCGGCGCGCGGACCGCGCTGTTCAACTGGCTCTACGCGCGCAAGCACGGCGGCAAGATGCTGCTGCGAATCGAGGATACCGATCGCGCGCGTTCCACCACGGCGGCAATCGATGCCATCCTCGACGGGCTCAAATGGCTGGGGATCGAATGGGATGGCGATGTCGTTTACCAGTTTGCCCGCGCCGCCCGGCATCGCGACATCGCCGAGCAATTGCTCACCGACGGCAAGGCTTATCGCTGTTACGCAACGCCGGAAGAACTGACCGAGATGCGCGAGAAGGCCCGTGCCGAGGGTCGCGCCAAACTCTACGACGGCCGCTGGCGTGACCGCGACCCGTCGGAGGCTCCGCCCGGCGTCAAGCCGACCATTCGCCTCAAGGCACCTCTGACCGGCGAGACCGTGATCGAGGACCAGGTTCAGGGACGCGTCGTCTGGCAGAATGAGAATCTCGACGACCTCGTGCTGCTGCGGGGCGACGGCACGCCGACCTATATGCTTGCCGTCGTGGTCGACGATCACGACATGGGCGTGACCCACATCATTCGCGGTGACGACCACCTGATCAACGCCGCCCGTCAAAAGCAAATCTACGATGCGCTCGGGTGGACTGTGCCGAACATGTCCCACATCCCCCTCATCCATGGTCCGGACGGATCGAAACTGTCCAAGCGTCATGGCGCCCTCGGAGTCGATGCCTACCGTGCGCTGGGATATCTGCCCGCCGCGCTCCGCAACTACCTGGTCCGGCTCGGCTGGAGCCACGGCGATCAGGAGATCTTTTCGACCCGGGAAATGATCGACGCGTTCGACTTGTCTGGGATCGGACGTTCCGCGGCGCGCTTCGACTTTGCCAAGCTGGAAAACCTCAATGGTCACTATATCCGCAATACCGACGATCACGTTCTCGTCACCTTGTTCGAGGACGCACTCGACCACGTTCCCGGCGGGGCCGATCTGAAGCCGAAACTCGACGATGTCACGCGCGGCCAACTGCTGCGCGCAATGCCCGGGCTCAAAGAGCGCGCGAAGACCTTGATTGAATTGATCGACAGCGCCCAATTCATATTCGCCGACCGGCCTTTGACTCTGGAAGCCAAAGCGGCGGCGGTATTGACGCCGGAAACGCGTGCGTTGATCGGCAGGCTCCGCGCGGCGCTCGAAACAGTCACGCCGTGGAGCGCAGAGACGACGGAATCCGCCATGCGGACCTTTGCGGAACAAGGCAACCTGAAACTCGGCGCTGTCGCACAGCCGCTCCGCGTCGCCTTGACGGGGCGGACGACCTCGCCCGGGATCTTCGACGTCCTGGCGGTACTCGGAAAAGAGACCTGTATGGCCCGGCTTGGCGATCAAAGTCTGCCGTAAGGCACGAATATGGGCTTTTTGGCGATCTTGCAGTGCACAGGGCAATACGATACCCCTTTGCGCGGCTCTTCTAGCATAGCCGACTAGCCTTCCTATCTCATCCGAGAGAGAACTAGACGGCCTCCCGCAACGATCTCATCGGGGACTTCGCGATGGACGCAAAAACCAGTTCAAAAACCGCAACACTGACGGTCGGCAACAAGACCTACGACTTTCCCATCCTGAGTGGCACCGTCGGGCCGGATGTCATCGACATCGCCAAACTCTACGCACAGGCGGGCATGTTCACGTATGACCCGGGATTCACGTCTACGGGCAGTTGCCAGTCGAAAATCACCTATATCGATGGCGATGCCGGCATTCTCGAATATCGCGGATACCCGATCGAGCAGTTAGCGGAAAAAGGCGATTTCCTCGAAACCTGCTATTTGCTGCTGTACGGAGAGTTGCCGAACAAGGCGCAGAAGGCCGACTTCGACAACCGCGTCACCAATCACACCATGGTGCACGAGCAGATGGCCCGCTTCTTCCAGGGCTTCCGCCGCGACGCCCATCCGATGGCGATCATGGTGGCCGCGGTCGGCGCGCTCGCCGCGTTCTATCACGACTCGACCGACATCAACGATCCCAAGCAGCGCATGATCGCTTCCATGCGCATGATCGCGAAAATTCCGACGCTCGCGGCGATGGCGTTCAAATACACCATTGGGCAGCCCTTCGTTTATCCGAAGAACTCGCTCAGCTTCGCCGAGAACTTCTTGCACATGTGCTTCGCTGTGCCTTGCGAAGAGTACAAGATCAATCCCGTGCTGGCGGATGCGCTCGACAAGATCTTCATTTTGCATGCCGACCACGAGCAGAATGCCTCGACATCGACAGTGCGTATCGCGGGCTCGTCGGGAGCAAATCCGTTCGCCTGCATTGCTGCCGGCATCGCCTGCCTATGGGGACCGGCTCATGGGGGCGCCAACGAGGCGGCGCTGGCCATGCTCGCCGATATCGGAACGGTCGACAAGATTCCCGACTTCATCAAGAAGGTGAAGGACAAGAACAGCGAAGTCCGGCTGATGGGCTTCGGTCACCGGGTCTACAAGAACTATGACCCACGCGCCAAGATCATGCAGAAAATGTGTCACGCGGTGCTCAAGGAAACCGGCCACGGCGACGATCAGATGCTGAAGGTGGCACTTGAGCTTGAGAAAATCGCGCTGAGCGATCCGTACTTCATCGACCGCAAGCTGTATCCGAACGTCGACTTCTATTCGGGCATCACGCTGAAGGCGATGGGCTTCCCGACGTCGATGTTCACCGTCCTGTTCGCGGTCGCCCGCACTGTCGGCTGGATCAGCCAGTGGAGCGAGATGATCGAAGATCCGCAGCAGAAGATCGGACGTCCGCGGCAGCTATATACCGGCGTCGGCCGCCGCGACTACGTCGAGATGGCCAAACGCAAGTAACGGGCGCCGCGGGAAACTAACCCTCGACGAAATTGAAGGGCCTGATCCCTCGCCGGGTCGGGCCCTTTCGTTTACGATAGACCAACCCGCCGGATCGGAAATGGCCATGTCTCCTCAGGCCCCGCCAGATATCCTGTTTCGCAACTTGAGACTTGGCGACGGCAGCCGGTCTGCGATCGCAGTTGTTGACGGGCGAATTGCGGCGATCGGAAGTGCTGCGGAAACTCTGTCTGCAACGAACGTCGTCGATCTCGATGACGCGCTGGTACTTCCGGGATTCGTTGAAGGCCATATCCATCTCGACACCAGCTTCTATGGCGATACCTGGCGGCCGCACGTGCCCTATACTGCAGGTTTCGACGTGCGCGAGCGAGTCGCTATCCAGCATCGCAACATGGCCGCCGCTGCGCCGATGGATCAACGCGCGCGCAACCAGCTCGAATTGTGCATCGCCAACGGCTCCAGCAAGATGCGAAGCCATGTCATGGTCGATGCCAGTGTTGGTCTGAAATCGCTTGAAACGATTGCCGCTGTGCGCGAGCAGTACCGCGATCTCATCGACATCCAGCTCGTCGCCTTCCCGCAGAGCGGGATTTTGACTTGCCCCGGAACAGCGGAGTTGCTGGATGCGGCGTTCGATCATGGCGCGGACGTGATCGGCGGCCTCGATCCCGCTTCGCTCGACCGCGATGTGAAAGGACATCTCGACGTGGTATTCGGCATTGCCGAGAGGCGCGGCGTGCCCGTCGATATCCATCTCCATGAGCCGAACATGATGGGCGTTTTCTCGATCGAGGAGATTGCCGCCCGCACCCGCGCGTTGGGTATGCAGGGCAAGGTTGCGATCAGCCATGCCTACGGTCTCGGCGACGTTTCCGCCGATACGGTCCGTCGCGTCGCCGATATCCTCGCAACATCCGGCGTGGCGATCATGACCAACGCACCCGGCGCCCGCGCCTTTCCGCCGGTTCTGGCGCTGCGTGAAGCAGGCGTTACGGTGTTCGCCGGTAGTGACAATATCCGCGATAGCTAGTGGCCCTACGGCGATGGCAACATGCTCGGCCGCGCCATGATGATCGGATATCGCTCCGGATTCCTGACCGACGATGCCTTGGGTGTGGCCTTCGAGATGGTGACGGCCAACGGCTCCGAGGCGCTGGGTGTCACCGGCTATGGCCTTCACGTCAGCGCAAATGCCGACCTCGTAGTCGTGAAGGCCGCCCACATCCCTGAAGCGGTGGTGGCCGTTCCGAAACCGCGGACGGTCTACCGCCGCGGCAAATGCATCGTGCGCGACGGCGTCTTGCAGCGCTAACTGCGGCGTCAGCGCCGTAGCGTTGCCAGTACGATTTCGCCTGCGTTCGCGCTCGGTGATTGTTCTCCCGTCGCCATGATCGCATCGAGTTTGGCAAAGGCCGCAAGCTGACGCCGACGCAGCGGCGTATCGCTGAGAATATCGCGCAGCGCCGCCGCGAGCTTGTCCGGCACGCAGTCCTCCTGAAGAAATTCGGGAATGACATTCTCACCGATCACAAGGTTGGCCAGAATGACCGATGACGAACGGATCACGCGCCGCGCAATCCAGGCCTCCACCGTCCCGCCTCTGTAAGCCGCAACCATCGGCACGCCCGCGAGCGCCAGCTCGAGCGTTACCGTGCCTGACTTCGCGAGCGCGGCGTGGGCCATACGAAACGCAGCACGTTTGTCATCCTCGCCGACCACAATCCGCGGCTGCAACGGCCAACTCGCCACGGCTGCAGTGACCTTCTCGATCAGATGCGGCATGGTCGGCAGCACCACATCCATCGCGGTAGCGTTGGCCTGCAGCGCGTGTAGCGCCTCGCCGAAGACAGCCATATGATGACCGATCTCGCTGCGCCGGCTGCCTGGCAGCACCAGAAGGACGGGCGGCGGTTCGTCTCGCCGCCGACGCTCATCGGGGCCGGGCCGCAGCGCATCGACCTGTTCAGTCAGGGGATGTCCAACATAGGAACAGGGAGGGCCGCCAAGCCTCCGATACGCCTCAGGCTCAAAAGGCAGCAGCGCCAGCACGTGATCCACGTAAGCGCGCATGGCCCGCGCCCGCCCGGGCCGCCATGCCCACACCGACGGCGAGACGTAGTCCACAATTGGGACCAACGGGTTACGCTTCCGTACGCGTCGTGCCACCCGATGTGTAAAGTCGGGGCTGTCGATAATCACAAGAATATCGGGCGCCGCGGCGATCACCGCATCTGCCGTGTCGCGAATCCGCCGCAAGTGCATCGGCAACTGCTTCACCACGGCCGTAAATCCCATGATCGACAGATCTTCGATCGGGAACAGCGAGCGTAGTCCTTCGCCCGCCATCGTCCGGCCGCCGACACCTTCAAATTGCACAGCGCCGTCAAGCCGCTGCCGCAAAACCTTCATTAGGCTGGAGCCGAGGCGGTCGCCCGACTCCTCGGTGGCGATGAGAAATATCTTTTTGGAAACGTTTGCGTTTGGCC
>JAFEFK010000093.1 GCA_018240625.1 Pseudomonadota bacterium | reverse complement strand
TTGGCCCGATCACGTCTACCACTGGCACCGCGAAGGTTTCGAACTTCCCGGCGGCTGCGAACTGCTGGCGGAGGGTGACGATTTTCCGGTTCAGGCGATGCGCAGCGGCTGCGCTTTCGGCTTTCAGTTTCATCCCGATGTAACCACCGCAATGATGCATCGCTGGACGACGCGCGGGCATGACAAATTCGATCAGCCCGGCGCTCGGCCTCGCCCCGATCACTTTGCCGGTCGCGCGATCCATGATGTGACCGAACGGGCCTGGCTGAATGCGTTCCTCACGGGCTGGCTGCGCGGCGAGGTGACTGATGCCGCATCCGATATGATCATGCCGATCGCGGCCGAATAGATTTCCGTACCTCAGAATAATAACTGCATAACGTGTCGCGTCCCGGCGGCCTTGTCGTGGCGGCAAAATTGCGTTTGTCTAGGCGTCCTAATGGAGCGGTCGCCGGATGGATAACGACAATTTTTCCCGCCTGCTCGATGCGTTCACGCTGTCCGCCGAGTCAGGCGACGGCATGCGCTTCGCAAGACATTTCACCGAGGACGCCATCTATTACGATTACATCTACGGCGCGCATAAAGGCCGCGCCGAGATTGCGCATATGATGCAGGATCTCTTCCACCGCGATGCGGCCGACTATCGCTGGGAAATGTTCGATCCGGTCTGCAACGGCGATATCGGCTATGCGTGGTCGCTGTCGAGTTTTACGTCGAAGATTGAACAATTCAGAGGCGAGCGCATCGTGATCGATGGCATGAGCCGCTTTGTTCTTCGCGGCGGCTTGATCGCGGAGTATCGCGAATCCGTCAACGGCGGCGTGGCGATGAGCCAGCTTGGCGTCGCGCCGGAGCGCATGACGAAAGTCTTCCAACGCTGGACCGGCTGGCTCAAGGAGCGCCCCGAGACGGTGGATTACCTCGCGCGCCCAAAAGGCTCACGCAGGACAACGCCGCGATAGCGCCAAGGTATTTTGGAAAGCAGCCATCACAACGACGACCGGTGCGGAGGAAGATCGCCATGGCCTATCAGCATATTCTCTACGACGTCAGCGACAAGATCGCGACGGTCACGCTCAATCGCCCCGATCGCATGAACGCATGGACGCCGGTAATGGAGGCCGACGTACGTCACGCGATGGAGACAGCCGCGAAGGATGACGGCGTTCGCGTCATCGTATTGACCGGCGCGGGCCGCGCCTTCTGCGCCGGCGCCGACATGGATGCGTTGAAGGGCCTCGATCCCAACGACATCCGAAGGCGCGGCGCCGACATGCCGGCGTTCGACATGAACCGGCGGCCGGATTGGCAGGCGCGCTATTCGTTCTATCCGTCGATTCCAAAACCTGTCATCGGCATGCTGAACGGCGCCACCGCCGGCATCGGCCTCGTGCATGCGCTGTATTGCGATCTGCGGTTTGCCGCCGACAACACGGTGTTCACCACCGCGTTCGCGCGTCGCGGCCTGATCGCCGAGCACGGCATTAGCTGGATGCTGCCGCATATCGTCGGCCATGCCAATGCGCTCGATCTGCTGATGTCGGCACGGCGCGTCTCAAGCGAGGAGGCGCTGCGGATCGGCCTGGTCAATCGGCTGTATCCGCCGGATCAATTGCGCGAGCAGACGTATGCTTATGCTCGCGATCTGGCGGATTTCGTCTCGCCGTCGGCGATGGCGGTGATCAAGCGGCAGGTGTACGACGTGCCATTCCAGACGCTCGCGGAGGCCACCATCGACGCCAACCGCGAGATGATCGTGGCGCTGCAGGGGGAGGATTTTCGGGAAGGCGTCGCGAGCTTTGTCGAAAAACGGCCGCCGCGATTCAAGGGCAGGTGAGGAGGCAGGAGCGATCAGGAAGCCGGTTCGCCTTCGCCCTCTGGGCTACGCCGGCACATCCTTCGGATGTTTCGAAATGATGGGCTAATGTAGCTTGCCGAGCCGAAGCTTGCGAAGCCAACGAAGGTGGTGGAGCCAGGCGGGATCGAACCGCCGACCTCGTCATTGCGAACGACGCGCTCTCCCAGCTGAGCTATGGCCCCGTCCACGGCCGCGTCGATAGGTGACGCCGACCGGAAACGCCGCCATTTACAATCCCTGCCAACGGCAAGTCAAGAACGACCGGAGCAGGCATTTTAGCGCCGTTTTGGCCGGAACTTCCCTTGTTTGCGAGGGAGCGAAACGATATTTAGCGGATAGTCGAATCCGCGACCGAACCCCGCGAGCCATCACCCCTATGCGCGCCATTCTGGACATCGTCCTCATCGTTCTCGACCTCTATGTCTGGCTGCTGATCGCCTCGGCGATCCTGTCATGGCTGATCGCCTTCAATGTGGTGAATACCCGCAACCAGTTCGTCTCGGCGGTGGCGGAATTCCTGTACCGGATCACCGAACCCTTGCTGGCGCCGATCCGTCGGATGCTGCCGAACTTCGGCGGGCTGGATATCTCGCCGATCATCCTGATCCTGATCATCATGTTTCTTCAGCGGGTCATCACTTATTACATTTACCCAGCCGTGTTCTGATCGCGCGGTCTCCGATGGAGCCGTGGCGATATTCCGCGCAGGGCGTCAGCGTCGCCCTGCGGGTGACGCCGCGGGGCGGCCGCGATGACATCGATGGTATCGAAACCTTGGCCAATGGGCGCGCCGTGGTGAAGGTCCGCGTGCGCGCCATCGCCGAAGGCGGCGAGGCCAATCGTGCGGTCGTGGAATTGCTGGCAAAGGCGCTCGGTGTGCGAAAAACCGATGTACGGGTTCTCTCCGGAGTCACGTCGCGCCTGAAGCAGGTCGCGATCTCAGGCGATCCCGTCAAACTCGGCAATGCTTTGCGCGCATTGACGGTGGCTCAATCCGAATAATCCACTCCTGAAGGACGATCATGACGGCCAGGATCATCGACGGAAAACTCATTGCCCCGGATTT
>JAFEFK010000939.1 GCA_018240625.1 Pseudomonadota bacterium | reverse complement strand
TCGCATCCGATGGCAAAACGGTCGGGAAGGTCGATCACCTCGAAGGCCAGGACAAGATCAAGCTGACCAAGACGGATTCACCTGACGGAAAACATCACTTCGTTCCCGTCGGCTGGATCGACCACGTCGATCAGCACGTGCATCTGAACAAGGCTGCATCCGATGTTCAGAAGAATTGGAGTGCGGCCGCCTAGCCGAACGCAACAAGCCGGGTGGCGTCAATCGCCTCCCGGTATGCGGGGTGGACGGCAGACCCCGCCCGGAATTGCCGCCCAGCATCTTGCCGTCGTGCATGTACATCACGCTGCGGCCGAGTACACCGTTCAGTTCGAAACGAACCTTACGGGTCCCCTTCAACGTCAATCCCCCAAAAGCGCCGACCGAGCTATTGCGCTTTACTTCATCCCTGCGACAAGTTGATTGCACAAATCGGAGCCATTCCGCCCCGTGGCGCAAATTTGACATTCGCAATTCACCTGCCGCCCGTCCCGCGCGCGAATGCCAAATTCAGAACTCCGCTCGCACCTTATATTTCTAGTGGTCCCCTGATTCCATCATTCGCAAAATGCTCGCTGAAACGGGATGCGAATGTTAGAATCGCGCCACCGGGGGACACTTTATGCACGGAAAAGCTATCATCATCACCGGCGCGTCCGGCGCTTTGGGCAAGGTGGTCGCGGAAACCGCCCTCGCGCGTGGGGCGAGCGTGGCCGGGATCGACCACGCACCCGCTGATGCTGGCGCAACATCCAACCGGATAGAACTTGGTGGCGTCGATCTGTCCGACGCCGAGCAGGCCACGAAGGCCATCAACACTGCCGCCGCGCATTTCGGGAAGCTCGATGCGCTGGTCAATATCGCGGGTGCATTTTCGTTCGAGACCGTTTCCGAAGGCGATCCGAAAAGCTGGCAGCGTCTTTACACCATCAACGTCCTGACAGCGCTGAATGCTTCACGCGCAGCGATCCCGCATTTGGTCGCATCCGGCGCCGGGCGGATCATCAACATTGGCGCGATGGGAGCGCTGCAGGCGGGCGCCGGCATGGGCCCCTATGCCGCCTCGAAAGCCGGCGTGCATCGGCTGACCGAAGCACTCGCTGCCGAACTCAAAGGCAAAGTCACCGTCAATGCCGTGCTGCCCTCCACAATCGATACGCCAGCCAATCGCCGAGACATGCCAACGGCGGACTTCGCGACGTGGGTGACACCGAATGAACTGGCTGATGTCATCCTGTTTCTGGCAAGCGACGCGGCAAGCGCCGTGACCGGCACACTGCTGCCGGTGCGCGGGCGTGTCTGAGGCCTGCGAACGTATAAGATCCGATGTTCGCTGCCTGCGGCGGCAGTAACCCGATCTTAAGGCACTTGGCATTCACTCGAATAGAATTAGCGGTGCTGCTTTACTCCTCCTGCGGACGACGATAGATCGGACGGGACTTGTCGTGACCATTCCTCTCTCACGGAATTTCCTAAGGGATCAGCAGCGCATGCACGTGCGACGCAGCAGCTACGGCTATGACGAGTTGCTGGCTTGCGGGCGCGGCGAAATGTTCGGGCCGGGAGAACCAAAGCTGCCGCTACCGCCGATGCTGATGTTCGATCGCATTACGGAGATTACCGAAAACGGCGGAAAATATGGGCGCGGACTCGTTCGTACCGAACTCGACGTGAAGCCGGATCTCTGGTTCTTCAACTGCCATTTCCAGAACGACCCCGTCATGCCCGGCTGCCTCGGCCTCGACGGACTCTGGCAGATGGTCGGGTTTTATCTGGTCTGGCTCGGCCGCGATCGGCACGTGCGGGCTCGAGCGCTCGGCTTGGGCGAGCTGAAGTTTAGCGGACAGATCCTGCCACACGTCCGCAACGTCGCCTACACCGTGGATATCAAACGTGTGATTCGTTCAAAGCTGGTAATGGCGATCGCGGACGGCACGGTATACGCGGACGGCGAAGTGATCTATCGCGCCAACGATCTCAGACTCGGCCTGTTCCGCCACCTCCCCGGCGATGCAGCCTAATTTTCAGACAAAAGCGGCAGCGTAACCACGAAGCACCATGACGCCCTGATTGCCGCCCTGCACGCCGTCGAGCATCTCGACCGCAATGTGGTAGAGGCCGTTCCTGATCATGGCTTTTATCGCGCCCGCAAAATCCCGCGCCTAACGTAGCCGTTCTTCCATCCTCCGATCAAATCCTCGCTCTCACGTCCGCCAATTCGCGGCGATCCAGGCTAAACTCGGCCGGTGAGTCGTCATGATGGCGGCTTGGGAGCCCTGTCTTGGAAACCTCGCTCTACCTTCCCGTCAAGCGGCACCTCGAAAGCCTCGGCTTCACAGTCAAAGGCGAGATCGGCGGCTGTGACTTGGTGGCCCTCAGCGGTGACCATCCGCCCGTCATGGTGATCGGCGAGTTGAAGCTCAGCTTCAATCTTGAACTGGTGCTGCAGGGTGTCGATCGGGCCGGCGCCTGCGACGAGGTCTGGCTTGCTGCCAAACTGTCGGTACGCGGCAAGGGACGCGAGAGCGATGCACGCTACCGTAATCTGTGCCGTCGACTGGGCTTTGGCATGCTCGGCGTCACCGACAGGGGCGGCGTTGAAGTGCTCGTCGCGCCCTCCACCATCAGCCCGCGCCGCAATCCGAAAAAACGCTCGCGGCTGGTGTCCGAGCATCAGCGCCGCAAGGGCGATCCGGCTGCCGGAGGCAGCACGCGAACGCCGATCATGACGGCCTACCGCCAACAGGCGCTGGCCTGCGCGGCGGCGATGACCGCGGGTCCACGCCGCGTGCGAGATCTCAAGCTGGACAGCCCGGACGCTCCAAAAATCCTTCAGCATAACGTCTACGGATGGTTTGACCGGGTTGAGCGCGGGGTCTACGCCCTGACCGACGCAGGCCACGCCGCGCTGAAACGATGGCCGCAATATCCGACTGAGGCCGTGCAGACAGCCTGAGATTGTCAGGTGACGGAGGACACCATGATTGTCGTGACCGGAAGTGTCGTCGCGCGACCGGAAACCTTCGACGACATTCGCCGCCTGAGCCTCGATCACGTCCGCCGTTCGCGCGCCGAGCCAGGCTGCATCTCGCACGCGGTTCATATCGACTGCGAAAATCCGTTACGACTGGTCTTTATCGAACAATGGATCGATCGGGCCGCGCTTCTGGCGCACTTCGCCGTTCCGGCCTCGCGCGATTTCGTCCGCGCACTTCATCCGCTCGCAGCAGCGGCAGCGACAATTGAACTGTACGATGCTGCCCGCATTGAGAAGCTGTAAGCACATCAAAATGCATGGCTGAACTGCCAAACGAAATCCTACATTGCGATGCAACATCGAGTCCCCTAAATATTCGCCAACAGATCGAGGCGACCGATGAGCGAAGACTGGAATACAAAGTACGGCACCCGGCGAGTTCGCCGCGACCCTCCAACACTGGAGGAAGCCATTTTCGCTGCCACCGGCATCACGGACGATCTGGAATCGCAAGCAGAGATCGCGGCCTCGCTGATGGGCATGCCGATTGACGCCGTTCAGGCGGAAGTGAAGAAGATCGCCCGTTCGACCATACGGTCGGCGACGACACGCGTGATTGCCGGCGAACAGGGTGCGCAACGTTCAGTCGTGGTCGAGCGCCGCGTCGTGCGCAAGTTCGGCAACGACAAGCGGATCTGATCGTCTCAGCGGTTGAATGCGAAGGGCCCCGGCGACTAAGCGGCCCGGCCCAATCCATACATTTTCAGCACCATCTGCCACCAGGCCCGGTTCACGCTGATCATCGCCCGCGCAGCGTCGGCCGGCTCAACCGGAGCGCCGCGCGGTGCGGAACGGCCCGCGACCGCTGGCAGCGTCAGCGGCTTCAGGTCGATGATCCCAGTAGTCTCGCCCTGACGGAATGTCAGATGCGCGCCGAACTTGTGCGCGAGCGCCCGCATCGCTTCGTTGCTGTAACCCGTAGTAATGCGCAGGCTTCCATAGCCCCGCCCTTCAGCTTCAGCGATCAATCGCCTGAACAGAATGCTGCCGACGCCCTTGCGGCGGACGTGTTGCTCCACGCTGAACGCGATTTCCGGCATGCCTTCGGATGAGGAGTCCGGCTGATGCAGCTCCGCAGCCGCGAGAACCTGTTCGTCCTCGACATAGGCAATCACGACTGTGCCGTCAGCGAGGCATCGCTCGGCATAGGATTCGATGAATTTCTCATCGATTGCACCGTTGAAGCGATCACGCCGACTCGCTGCATCGAGTCGCAATAGGTGTTCGCGCAGCAACGGCATTTCGCGCGCCGTCAATGTCCGGATCGTGCCCCGCTCAATTGCGTGATCCGGGGCTGGAACTTCCGTCATGGTCTCTCTCCTCGTTAAATCCCTCGAGGAGGCGTCGAATCCCTAGAGTCTCAATATTGTGCGACGCACCATAAACATCAAGGCCTTAAACCACCTGGAAACGCGGCAGAACGCCGCTCTCCACCGTCATAAATAGTTAAAAACATTAACCTTTTAGAATGGAAGCCGTTCACAGTACCATCTGGGTTTGGGTGACAACCGCAACCAGCTTGCCCTCCTCCGTCGCCAGCCGCGTTTGCCAGACCTGGGTCCTGCGGCCGCGATGAACCGGCGTGGCAACTGCAACCACTGTGGTGCCTTCTTTCGCGCCGCCGATGAAGTTGGTCTTGCTTTCGATCGTGGTGGTCCCCTTGGCCTCGGCCGGCAGGTTGATGACGGTTGCCGCCGCACCGACCGAATCCGCGAACGCCATCACCGCGCCGCCGTGAATCGTGCCGTGCAGCGTGCAGAGGTCGGGCCGCACCAGCATCCGCGCCACCACGCGATCCAGTTCGGCTTCCGTAAACGTCACGCCCTTGAGCTCCGCGAACGGCATTTTCATCGACTGAACTTTCTCAAGCAGCGTCATCTGCAACTCCCTAGCTTAACGCGGGTGACAATCGCCTCATTATTCCGCATATCGTCGGCATGCGCCACTTCCCTCCCCGCCGCATCGTCTGCCTGACCGAAGAGACGGTGGAGACGCTCTATTTGCTCGGCGAGCAGGATCGCATTGTAGGCGTGTCCGGTTACGCGGTGCGCCCGCCGCAGGTACGTAAGGAGAAGCCGCGCGTCTCCGCCTTCATCTCAGCCGATGTCCCGAAGATTCTCGCGCTCGAACCCGATCTGGTGCTGGCGTTTTCCGATATGCAGGCGGAGATCGTTTCCAGCCTGATCCACGCTGGCGTCGCGGTTCACGCTTTCAACCATCGCGACATCGCGGGCATTCTTGCGATGATCCGCACGGTTGGCGCGCTGGTCGATGCCGCTGCACGCGCGAACGAGCTTGCCGAACGCTATGAACGAAGGCTGGCTGAGATCGCCGCGACGAACCGCCCCGCACCGCGACCAAAAGTCTATTTCGAGGAATGGGACGATCCGCTGATCAGCGGCATCGGCTGGGTGTCCGAGTTGATCGGGATCGCAGGCGGCGATGACATCTTTCCAGAGCTGCAGCATCAGAAAGCCGCGAAGGACCGGATCGTCTCGGCTGATGCCGTGCGAGGTGCCTCGCCCGAGGTAGTCCTGGCGTCATGGTGCGGCAAGAAGGTCGTACCCGACAAAATCCGGCAGCGACCCGGCTGGAGCGAAATTCCGGCCGTCCGCAACGATCGCATCGTCGAGATCAAGTCGCCGCTGATCCTGCAGCCGGGGCCCGCAGCGCTGACCGATGGCCTCGACGCTATCGTTGCGGCGTTGTGGCAAACCTGAGGCAGTTAGAAGACAGCTAGCAATGCGATTAGATCGGCTCGACGCCGCACCATTCCGCGATGAACAGCGCGGTGGCCTTGGTCGATTTGCGCAGCGAATCCAGATCGACGTACTCGTTGAAGCCGTGCATCGCAGCACCGCTCGCGCCGAAGCACAGGCTCGGGATATTGTAGTTCAGTCCGTAGAAACGCGTATCTGTCAGCGCGGTAAAGACGAGGTCAGGCGTCGTGCCACCGTAGACGGCGTTGAATGCCTTGCCGAACGCAGCTTCGGGCGCTGCGGAATCTTTCAACTCATATCCTTCCGACAGGAAGCCGGACCATTCGACCTGCGGCGGATTGTTCGACAGGAAGCGGTGATCGCGCGCCGCAGCCGAGATGCACGCGAGGATTTCGGACTGTGCATCCGACACCGACCAGCCCGGCAGGATCGCGATGCGACAATCGACATCGCACCACGCCGGCACGCTCGACGCCCAGTCGCCGCCTTTGATGATGCCGGGATTGAAATTGATCGGATGATTGACCGCCTTGAAATGCGGATCGCTCGCCGCCCGCTCGTTCCATGCGATCTCGAGTTTCTCGAGCGCGTGGATTAGATGGTAAGCGGCAGTGATCGCGTTAGAGCCGGAGCCCGCCTCGAACACATGTACTGGAAACCCGCGTACCCTAAGGCGGAACCAGATCACGCCAACCTGCGAGCGCACCATCTTTCCATCCGTCGGCTCCGGTATGAAACAGGCATCGGCGCGATAACCGCGCTGCAAGGTCGAGAGCGCACCAACTCCGGTACTCTCCTCCTCGATGACCGACTGAAAGTGAATTCGTCCGGTCGGCCTCAGTCCCGCGGCCTTGATCGCGTCGAGCGCATAAAGCGCGCCGATGGTGCCCGACTTCATGTCGCAGGCGCCGCGGCCGTACATGCGGCCATCCCTGACGACAGGCGAAAATGGCGGCGTCTCCCACATATCGAGCGGTCCCGTCGGCACGACGTCGCAATGACCTTGCAGGATCAGCGATTTGCCGCCGTTGTTAGAGGGCCGATAGGTGCCGACGACGGTTCGCGCTCTGGAGAAATCATGTTCGATCGGACCGAAGCCCCGCAGATCCTTCAACTCATTGACGTCAATGTGCCAGTCATCGACCTCATAGCCGCGCTGCCGCAGCAGATCGCCCATCATGTCCTGACACGGACCTTCAGCGCCGCGCGTGCTGGGAATGGCGACGGAATCGCGCGTTGTCGCAAGCTGTGCGTCGAATCCGGCATCGACGGCATCAAGAATACGGCGCTGATTGTCACTGCTCATCTTATATCCTGCTCTATTGGAACACGGCTGAAGTTCCATCAATCAACCATACTTTTGGAGACATTGCAGCCTGCTTTG
>JAFEFK010000938.1 GCA_018240625.1 Pseudomonadota bacterium | reverse complement strand
GCCACATGGTCTGCTCGCTAGCGTCTGGAAACCGGGCGGAGAAGCCGCCAAATGGAATTTCGCCTTAGCACACCGGCAAGGGCCGACGCTATCCATGGTGCTATTTTGCCACGCTCATCAAACGCATGGTATGCGATGGCGATGCCCGCTCCCATCCTGCCATTGATCGACGCCGCGACGCACTGGCCTCAACGCGGAGCCCTGGTCGGTCTCGATCTCGGCACCAAAACGATCGGCGTTTCGGTATCCGATCCGGACCGGCGGCTTGCCACCGGCGTCGAGACGATCCAGCGCAAGGCGTTCACAGCGGATGCGACACGGTTGCTTGCGATCGCGGGCGAACGCAGCGTCACCGGTTTCATTCTCGGACTGCCGATCAATATGGACGGCAGCGAAGGGCCGCGTGCCCAATCGACCCGCGCCTTCGCCCGCAACTTCGCAAAATTGACAGACCTCGCTATCGGGTTATGGGATGAGAGATTGTCGACGGTCGCCGTCGAGCGCGAATTGATCGGAATGGACATGAGCCGCGCCAGACGCGCCAAGGTGATCGACGAGCACGCCGCGATCTTCATCCTGCAGGGCGCACTCGACCGGCTCGCCGTTCTGAACCGCTCCACCGGAGCTGACTGACGATGCTGGCGGTGTTTGCCGCCCTGGTGCCGGTGTTTTCCCGGCCGGTGTCGGCCGTCACGTGTGGTTCACGAGCCAGAGCGTCTGCAGCGTCGCCGCCAGATTGTTCAGGCCGTGCAGGATCACGGTCAGCCAGATCGAGTTGCTGCGATAGCGCAGGTAACCGAACAGCAGCCCGATCGAAAATATTTCTCCGAAAAAGAACCGGTCGTATTGCAGGTGCATGGCGGTCCACACCAGTGACGACAACACGATGGCGCCGGCCGGCCGCAGGAACGACTCCGACCAGCCGCGATAAAGAAAACCGCGGGTCAAAAACTCCTCAGTGATCGGCGCCACCACGCAAAACGCAACGATCAGAAGCCACAGCGCACCGGCGGCCTGCGCGGACTTCAGCACATCCACCATGAAGCTGGCCGAGGCCTCGCGTCCCATCGCGTACGACACACCCTCCCAACCCATGACGAGCACGACCAGACCGACCACGCCAAACAACAGGTACCACCACGACGTCCAACGCAACGCGAGATAGTCCGCGAAAGGAATGCGAGACAGCCGAATCGCGATCCACAGCGCGAGCAGCGCAGCCGGCAATCCCATCACCAC
The DNA here is from genome assembly GCA_018240625.1 of Pseudomonadota bacterium. Classification (GTDB taxonomy): domain Bacteria; phylum Pseudomonadota; class Alphaproteobacteria; order Rhizobiales; family Xanthobacteraceae; genus Nitrobacter. The sequence goes on along the minus strand of JAFEFK010000938.1, from coordinate 5,386 downwards.
CGACAGCGAAATGGTCAGGCCGCCACCGGCCAGCGTCTTGGCTTCGTCGAAACTGAACGGCGCGCGATCGGTGATCAGGAAATACACGAGCACGGATAGTTGCCCGGCGAACATCGCGGCGAACACCACAAGTCCCCACAGGCTGGTGCCGACGAACTTCCACGGCTGCGGCGGGCGCTCATCGGGAGACAGAGGTGGCTGCGGCGAAGGATTGCTTTCAAGCGTGCTCATGGCGGCACTCTGGTCGGCATTCCTTACCAAACCGTACGATCACGGCAGCGCGCGCTCGAGCAGCCGCCTGCTGTCCTCGAAGGAGAGTTCGGCCGTGCCGTACATGCGCCCATGCGTCCCGCCAAGCCGCGTCGCCGCGAACAGCGCGGCCTGCTCGGGCGCCACTTGATTCAACGCAGCGGCCGCCGCCAGTTGCGCCAGCGTCTCGACGGCCTGACGCGCGACGAGCTCGCCATCCGGACGGCGGAAGGCTTTGGCGAGGAACGCCACCGCTTCCGTCGCACCCTGCAGTCCCCTGGTCTCCGCCACGAGGTCTTCGAGCACCGCCATCGCAGCCTCCGCCTCGCGCGAGAGCGCCCGCAGCACATCGAGGCACATCACGTTACCCGAGCCTTCCCAGATCGCGTTGACCGGTGCCTCACGATAGTGCCGCGCCAGAATGCCTTCCTCGACATAGCCGTTGCCGCCGAGGCACTCCATCGCCTCGAACAAAAAGCCCGGCGCGCTCTTGCAGGTCCAGTATTTCACCGCCGGCGTCAGCAGCCGCATCCATGCAGCCGCCTTCGCATCCACCGGCGCCTCGTCGAAGGCGCGGCACAGCCGCATCACCAGCGCGACCGAGGCCTCGACATGCAGCGCCATGTCGGCAAGCACCGTCTGCATCAGCGGCTGATCGGCGAGATGCTTCTGGAACACGCTGCGATGGCGCGCGTGATGCAGCGCGTGCGCGAGGCCCGAGCGCATCAGCCCGACCGAAGCGATCGCGCAATCCTGCCGCGTCAACTGCACCATCTGGATAATGGTGCGGACGCCCTTGCCTTCCTCGCCGACGCGCTCCGCATACGCGCCGGTGAATTCGACTTCGGACGAGGCGTTGGAGCCGTTGCCGAGCTTGTCCTTCAGCCGCTGGAAATGAATCTCATTGACGGACCCGTCCGGCCGGAAGCGCGGCATAAAGAAACAGGTCAGCCCGCCTTCGGCCTGCGCCAGCACCAGAAACGCGTCGCACATCGGCGCCGACATGAACCACTTGTGCCCGGTGATACGATACGCCTCGCCGTCACGCTCGGCGCGCGTCAGGTTGGCGCGCACGTCGGTGCCGCCCTGCTTCTCGGTCATGCCCATGCCGAGCGTCATGCCGCGCTTGTTCCGCCATGGCACGAACGACGGATCGTAGCTGCGCGTGGCGATGACGGGCATCGTCCTCGCCAGCACCTGCGGCTCCGCCGCCAGCGCGGCCACCGACGCGCGCGTCATGGTGATCGGACAGAGATGCCCGGTCTCGACCTGCGCGGCCATATAGAATTTTGCCGCACGCACAACCTCCGCCGCGCCGCCCGCCGGCTTGCCCTCCTCCGTCCATGTGGAATTGTGGATGCCGGCATGGGCGCTGTGCGCCATCAATTCGTGATAGGCGGGATGAAACTCGACTTCGTCGCGCCTGACGCCGCGCGCATCGAACAGGCGCAGTTTTGGCGGATTTTCGTTGGCGAGACGGCCCCGCGCAGCCATCGCCGCGGAACCCCAATGCAAACCGAATTCGGACAGTTCGTCGGCCGCGGCCTTGCCGCCGTTCGCGACCACCGCGTCCACCAGCGGCCGGTCCAGCGTGAACAGATTGACGTCCTCGAACGGCGGGGACTGATTGAACACCTCGTGGGTTCGGAAAGCGGCCTGCGTCATGAATCACCTCCGCGGGAGCTGAAGCCGGGCAAGTATATAACAAGAGTGAACGCCGTGGCGGCGGCGGGGCCGGCCATGACGGCGGAAATGTGCTCCAGATACTCCACGCCGGTTTACCCTTCACCGGGGGATAACTCGCCGGGCCGTTATTCGCCCTTGCTCCGCCGGGAAACTCTCCCTATAGCTCTGGCTTTAATGACATCGCCAACGAAATCGAGTTTTGTCCTCGGACACCGGCATCTGCTGGGCATCGAGGGCCTTTCCGCCGCCGACATTACCGGCCTGCTGGACCTTTCCGAAGAATACGTCGAACTCAATCGGCAGATCGACAAGAAGCGCACGTCGCTGCGCGGCCGCACCCAGGTCAACCTGTTCTTCGAGGCGTCCACCCGCACCCAGTCGTCGTTCGAGATCGCCGGCAAACGGCTTGGCGCCGACGTCATGAACATGTCGGTATCGTCCATGTCGACCCGCAAGGGCGAGACGCTGGTCGATACCGCGATGACACTCAACGCCATGCACCCGGATATTCTGGTGGTACGCCATCACGCCTCCGGCGCGGTGGAACTTTTGGCGCGCAAGGTCGACGGTTCGGTCATCAACGCGGGCGACGGCGCCCACGAGCATCCGACCCAGGCCCTGCTCGACGCGCTGACCATCCGCCGTAACAAGGGCCGGCTGGAAGGTCTCACCATCGCAATCTGCGGCGACGTGCTGCACTCGCGGGTGGCGCGTTCCAATATCCTTCTGCTCAACATCATGGGCGCGCGGGTGCGCGTCGTCGCGCCGTCCACGCTGTTGCCGCCCGGAATCGACCGCATGGGCGTCGAGGTCGCCCGCGACATGCGTGAAGGCCTCAACGGCGCCGATATTGTGATGATGCTCCGGCTGCAGCGCGAGCGCATGAACGGCTCGTTCGTCCCGTCGAGCTCGGAGTATTTTCACTATTACGGCCTCGATCAGAAGAAACTGGCCTACGCCAAGCCGGCCGCGCTGGTGATGCATCCGGGGCCGATGAATCGCGGCGTCGAAATCGACTCGATCGTTGCGGATGGCGCGCAATCGCTGATCCGCGAACAGGTCGAAATGGGTGTGGCGGTGCGCATGGCGGTGCTGGAAGCACTCGCGAGGAACCTGCCGAATGCGTAAGACCAGCCATCACTGTCCAAACGCACGGCGAACGTTATCGCGCCCTATGCCGGTCGGTCTGCGAAGGCGCCGCACATGCTGAGCGACCGCCGCCCCATCCTCCTCGCAAATGCCCGCATCGTCGACCCCGCGCGCGATCTCGACGCCCCCGGCGACGTCCTGATCGCCGACGGCGTCATTCGCGACTCGCGGCGCGGCATCGGCGCGGCCGGCGTTCCCGAAGGCACCGATATCATCAACTGTGCCGGCAAGATCGTCGCGCCCGGTCTGATCGACATGCGCGCCTTTGTCGGCGAACCTGGAGCCGGCCATCGCGAAACCTTTGCGTCCGCGAGCCGCGCCGCGGCGGCCGGCGGCATCACCACCATCATCTGCCAGCCCGACACCTCGCCGGTCATCGATAACTCCGCGACGGTGGATTTCGTGCTGAGACGCGCGCGCGATACCGCCATCGTCAACATTCATCCAATGGCCGCGCTGACCAAAGGCCTTGCCGGCACGGAGATGACCGAAATCGGTTTGCTCAAGGCCGCCGGCGCTGTCGCTTTCACGGACGGCGACCGGAGCGTGACGAATGCGCAGGTCATGCGCCGGATCCTCACCTACGCCCGCGACTTCGACGCACTGATCGTGCATCACACCGAAGATCCTCATCTCGTCGGCGAAGGCGTCATGAACGAAGGCGAATTCGCCGCGCGACTCGGACTGATGGGTTCGCCGGCCGCCGCCGAAGCCGTCGTGCTGGAGCGCGACATGCGGCTCGTGGCCTTGACCGGCGGACGCTATCACGCAGCGTCCCTGACTTGCGCGGAGTCGCTCGATATTCTCAAGCGCGCGCGCGATGCCGGACTGCATGTCAGCGCATCGGCGTCGATCAACCATCTGACACTGAATGAAAACGATATCGGTCCGTATCGTACGTTTCTGAAACTGTCGCCGCCGCTGCGCAGCGAGGACGACCGCCGTGCGCTGGTCGCCGCGCTCGCTTCAGGCCTGATCGATGTCGTGATGTCCGATCACAATCCGCAGGATGTCGAAACCAAGCGCCTGCCGTTCGCAGAAGCCGCCGCCGGCGCGGTCGGGTTGGAGACCATGCTGCCCGCGGCGTTGCGGCTCGTGCACAACGGCGAACTGGATTTCAAGACACTGATCCGGGCGATGTCGACACGACCTGCGGGTCTGCTGGGTCTGCCGGGCGGATCGTTACGTCCCGGTGCACCCGCCGATGTCATCGTGATCGACCCCGACACGCCCTGGGTGCTGGATCCCACGGACCTCAAATCACAATGCAAAAATACGCCGTTCGATGAATCCCGCTTCTCAGGCCGCGTAGTCCGGACCATCGTCAGCGGTCGAACGGTCTACGAGCACGTCTGACAGCGAGGCGAATACGGTCAGTGGAAGAGCTGTCCGATCGCTTCCATCGAGGTGCCGAGAAAAATAGCGGCCAGGTAGAGGCCGAAGCAAACCATTTCAAAGCGTTTGCGGACCGGACGCATGAGAACCTCCATTTGCCCCAAGGCGACGATGCCGACTTATGGTTAACATCTGCTTGACGATTCGGAGCCGAGAATGATGTCCCCTCCCGCCATTGCCGCAATCGCCCTCGCTGTCGGCTATCTGTTCGGCACAATTCCATTTGGCGTGATCCTGACGAGAATGGCCGGAACGCAAGACCTGCGCTCGATAGGTTCTGGCAGTATCGGCGCGACCAACGTGCTGCGCACCGGACGCAAGAGCCTCGCAGCAGCAACGCTGCTCGGCGACATGCTGAAGGGTACCGCCGCCGTGCTGATCGCAGGGCTGCTTTGGGGACCGTCGGCCGCGATGGCCGCTGCCTTCGGCGCGTTCATCGGCCACCTTTTCCCGATATGGCTAAACTTCCGGGGCGGCAAAGGGGTTGCAACTTATATCGGCGCGCTGCTCGGTCTGTTCTGGCCAGCCGCGCTGGCATTTTGCGCGATCTGGCTGATCGTCGCAGCAACGACACGCTATTCATCGCTGTCTGGATTGACCGCAAGCGCCCTCACGCCGCTTTTGCTGTGGTGGCTCGGGCATCCGCAATTGGCTGCACTGTTCGCAGTGCTCACGCTGCTGTTGTGGCTCAAGCATCACGAGAACATCCGGAGGCTCGTCGCCGGCACCGAGGGCAAAATCGGCGCAAAGGCCTAGATTTCCATCAGATCCGGCACCGTGATGAACATCACATTTGTTCATCCGGCGAAGACCTGCCGCACGCAAGGGTTGTTCCCCACACCGACTTGCGTAAAACTTGCAGTTCTTGGGGGCAGGCGTGGATATTCAGAGTTCAGGCGTAAGGCTG
>JAFEFK010000937.1 GCA_018240625.1 Pseudomonadota bacterium | reverse complement strand
CCTTGAGTTACGCGATGCTCGTGCGTGTTGCGCCAGGCCGCAACCGCATCTTCGTCGCGAAAAATCGACAGCGACAGAAATTTTCCTTTTTCCGTCAGGCTCTCGAACCGTTCGACCGAGATGAACCCGTCGATCTTTTCGAGCACCGGCTTCAGGTCGGCGGCCAGATCGAAGTAATCCTTGCGGTGCTCGGGTTTCGGCCAGACCTCGAAGATGACGGCGATCATGATGGGCTCCTGTCGTGAGGCATCAGTCTATACCGTAACCGGGCGCAGGAATGTGCGTTCTTCAGCGAGGATCAGCCGATTTTCCTCCGCGAAGTTGAAATTCGCCATGCCTTCGCTATCGCCGCGCAGCCGCGCCCGGTAAGCCTCATAGGCCGCAAGGCTCTCGAACGAGATCAGGGCAAACGCGATATTGTTGGTGCCCTCCTGCGGCATCCAATAGCCGAGACAGTCGCCGCCGCATTTCGGGATGATGGTCAGCCAGCGTTTTGCGTACTCTTCGAATTGCGCACGCTTGAACGGATCGAGTTGATATCGAATGAAAACGGTAATGGTCAAGGGAGCCTCCGCGTGAGCGATCATGGGAACGCAGACCGACGTATAGCCGCTTGATCGGCACGAATGCTTCGGCTAACATCGAAGTATGAAAGCAGGCCCCGATATCGCCATGGTCGCCGCACTGGTCGGCGACCCCGCGCGCGCCAACATGCTCACCGCGCTGATGACCGGCCGCGCGCTGACGGCCAGCGAGCTCGCGCAGGAAGCCGGCATCACACCGCAGACGGCAAGCTCCCATCTCGGAAAACTTGAAGCTGGCGGCCTGATCGAACCCGAAAAACAGGGACGCCATCGCTACTACCGCCTTACCGGCCCCGATGTCGCCGCGGTGCTGGAGGGGCTGGAAGGCCTTGCGGCGCGTGCGGGCCACCTGCGGGTGCGCACAGGGCCGAAGGAGCCGGCGCTGCGGCGCGCGCGCGTCTGCTACGATCATCTGGCCGGCGATCTCGGCGTGCAGATGCTGGATGCCATGACCGGGAAGAAACTGGTTCGCCACCACAAGACCGAGATTGCCCTCACCCCGCAAGGCGAACGTTTTATCGCGCAAAAGCTCCAGATCGATGTCGCGGATATCGCCCACGCGCGGCGGCCGCTGTGCAAGGCCTGCCTCGACTGGAGTGAGCGGCGTCATCACCTCGCCGGTACGCTGGGCGCGGCAATGCTGACGCGATTCACCGAATTGAAATGGGCGGCACGCGATTCCACCGCCGGCAGCCGCGTCGTCAATTTTACCCGCAACGGCGAAAAGCAGTTTGCCGCCTTGTTCGGCCCCGCGACTGACTCAAAAGCTTAATTATCGCTTGACCCGGGAACGAAAGCGCCCCGACATGCGTTGGGGGACCGCTTGGCGTGAAGAATATAACGACGCCATGACATTGCATTGCAGCACAAACGCGTTGCCAGATTTTCGACAGAGTCGTTGCCGAATCTGCCTGCGCGAGTCACTAAAAGCCGCCGCGCTGTCGCGGCCGAACGAGAGGACGATCAATGAAAGCACTTTTTGCAGCAGCACTTCTCGCTGGGTCCGTCGCGACCTTCGGTTATGCGAATGCGATGCCATTGGCGCCGCATGCGCCGGGCGTCAATGCCGACGTCATCCAGGTTGCCGGCGGCTGCGGCCGCGGCTTCCATCGTGGCCCCCGCGGCGGATGCCGCATGAATCGCGGCGGGGAGGTTATCGTGGTTCGGCCGGAGCATCGCCGTTGCCGCTACTGGGGCCCGGGCCGCCGCGTCTGCCGCACCTGGTGGTGAAAATCCAACCACGCGAAACACGAACCCCGCCTCTCCGGCGGGGTTTTTGTTTGAGCGATGCGACAACGAGACCGAAGCCCGCTCCGTCAATGCGCATCCCGGTCGTAGACGAATTTCGGCATCTCCCATTTGAACCGGATCGCCAGCAAGCGGAACGTCAGGCCGGCCGCGAAAGCCACGAGGGTAACGATCGCATGAGCAACGCCCGATACCTGTCCACCGACATAGATCGCGCTCGTGACGACGGAGACGCTGGCATAGAGCTCACTGCGAAACAGCAGCGGCACATCGTTGCACAACACATCGCGCAGCACGCCGCCGGCGCAGCCTGTGATCATGCCCGCGACGACGACAATGACGATGGGCTCGCCGAGCTTGATTGCAACGTCGCAGCCGAGGATGGAAAACACCACAAGCCCGATGGCGTCCAGCACCAGAAACATCAGCCGGAAATGATGCACCACACGCGCCAGCGCAATGGTCAGCAGTGCCGCGCCGCTGGTCAACCCCAGCAGGTAGGGATCATGCACCCATGACAAGGGATAGTGGCCGAGCAGCACATCCCGAAGCGAGCCGCCGCCAAGCGCGGTGATGGCACCCAGCAGCGCCACGCCGACCCAGTCCATCGTGCGCCGGCCGGCCGCCAGCGCCGCTGTCATCGCCTGTGCGATGTAAGCCGCGAACGAGAGGATAAGGAGCAAGGTATCGGCTGGAAACATCAGGCAGACCTACCACATCGGCGTCGGCAGACAATCGCCGCCCGGCGGCTCTGCATCTACATGATCCCGCAACCAGCCGCGCGATAAAGGCCGCGGCAGCGGCCGGTTCAGACCGGGTCCGATTGACGCTGCACGAGGCGAAACAGAACAGGCCCCGCCAACGCCAGTATCATCATCACTGCCGCGAACGCCGGCGGCCCGGCCGGAAAGATCGCGCCTGCGCCGGCAGCGCCATGATCAATCCAGCCGGCAAGCCGGGCACCAACGCCATCACGGCGAAGGCCGGATCAACGACATCACCGCCGGATCAGCACGACACCTGCGATCAGAAGGATCACCCCGATCACCCGCGACAGATCGATCGGCCGCTGCGCAAGACCGAGCCAGCCGAAATGATCGAACACCACCGAGCCCAGCATCTGGCCGGCGACCAGCAGCGCGATGAAGGTCGCCGCGCCCAGATGGGGAACGAGGACGATGCCGAGGCTGATGAAGATGGCGCCGAACAGGCCGCCGATCCAGCCCCACCACGGGATGCGTGCCATCATCGCAAGCGGCGGGATCGGCTCGCGCAGCGCGAGCACCAGGAGTGCCATGCAGGCAAGGCCAACCGCGTAGCTGACGAAACCCGACCACGCCGCGGAATTGAGGTCGGCCCGCAAATTGGCGTTCAAGGCCTGCTGGATGACGATGCTGACGCCAGCGCCCAAGGCCAGCAGGACGGAGAAGATCATGTTGGACATGGCAAAGGCCTGAGGCCACTCTCCTCAGTGAAATCCGCCGGCGATCCCGACGATCTGGCCGTCGAGCCCATTGAAGCCGTGATGCGCGAAGGCTTCGCAGGCATCGCCCTGATTGCCGCCGCCGCTGACCCATCGCACCCGCGCCCGCCCCCCCGACCATTTGATGAACGGCTCGACCCCGGCGGGCAAGGTGAACCTGCAGGAGTCGTCGCGATGGTGGATCACCAGTGTGCGCGGCAGCGCCGATGGCGACCCGAGGATCGACTCCACATTCTGGCCGCTGCCCGACTCCGGACTGAGAAAGCCCGACGTCAACACCAACGCATCCGGCCGCGCCCCGCCTGCGATGCCGCGCGCCGCACGCTGGGTGCCGCGGCTGGTGGCGATCACCGTCACCGGCCGCTTGATCGCCGCCATGTATTGAACCGCGCTGGCGAGATTGACGTCCGCATCGACCACGAGAACCGCGAGCCCCCGCGCCGCATAGGCATGCCGCGTGCGGACGAGCTGGTTGCCGCGCAGCCCGTTGATCTCGCCGTGCTCACCCGGACTGATCGCGCCGCTGCCACCCGGCATCAGGATCACGCTGGCATGGATCGCTTTCGGTTTGATGAGCACAGCGCGGGAGCCGCCGATGCTGACGGTCTCGTCAGCGTGCGCCGTTACGGACGCGAACAGCGACAGCGTGGCGGCGACGCCCAGACAGATGGTCAAAAGCCGAGAGGTGCGCGAGGGTGTGATCATGTGAACATTCCAGGAGCAATTCGGGTTTGCACTGATTTGCAACGAGACGACTCTTCACCTCTCCTGCTTGCGGGGGAGGTCGGCCGGCGAAGCCGGTCGGGCGGAGGCATCTTCACTGCCCCCGCGACGAACCTATCCCGCCGACCACTCCTCCGCCAGCACCAGAATCTCGCGTGATCGCCTAACCTCTGGCCAGTCGCGGTCGAAATCCCTGACCAGCCGCTTGATCTCCTCACCCTCGTTGGCAGCATCAAGCGACGCACGATCGGGAAATTCGTACATAGCCAGATGCACGGCGGGATCGTTGGCGAGCCAGTAGCGCCACGCATGCAGCGCACCGAAGGATTTCACCGCGTCCGGCAGATGCTCTTTGCTGTACCACGCATCGAACGCGGCGCGTTTGGAGGCATCGGGGACGGTGGCGCGAACGCAAAGGATGTGGAGGGGCATGTATCCTCACTCTTATGAATTTGAATCCGGCAACTTGCCTCCTGCCGCCTGATAGAATCCGGCCAATTGGTGAGCTAAGAGCGATCCAAGAAGTTCTTCCATCCTGGATACATCGATCTTTCCATCACGATAAGCCGCATCGGCGGAATCCAATGCTTCAAAATATGGATGGCGATTATCTACAATCTGATCGGGAATAGTTGGAGTACCTGGCAAAACCGCCCCGGCGCGGATGGAAAGTACGACGTACGAGATAATTCGCGACGTGCGTCCATTGCCATCTGCGAATGGATGAATCCAATTCAGCCGCCACATCAAATACGCAGCTAGATGGATCGGGGTGCTTTCTTCCCAATGCTCGTTGACGTAATCGCACATGTCCTCAACGAGCTCGGGTACAAGATGCGCGCCCACTGGCTCATGCTTGCTACCTTCGATCGCCACGCCGCCAGGACGGTAATTGCCGGCATAAGAGCTAATTCCCGCGAGAGCTTCGCGCTGCAACCCAAGAATGAGCGACGGACGAAGCTTGAAAGCACCGCCGCGATCAAGAGCAGATTGGACTGCGTTAACGGCGGCATCATATTGTCGAAGTCCATTTCTGGCTTCGGCGGCGGCTTTCTCCTGAGGATCGGTAATCAATTCGGGCTCAAGCGCGCGGCTATCTCGCCGGTCACGCTCATTGGCCGTCATTTCTTGTCCTTGGCCAGCTTGTCCGCCTCGCGATCAACCATTTCCCGAGTGATCAACTCATTCTCGAAATGAGTATTGCCATAGACAAAGCTCCGCCGCTGCTGTTCCCGGTGTTCTGGCGGCACCTTGGCAGTCTTAGCCGCATCGAGCAGTTTTTGGAGGCTATCAGTCATACATACAACATAAGCGACTCGGCCAGCAAATGCCACCGTGATCTAAAGGTTCTTCTTCCGGAACCGAGGCCCTCTCACCTCACAACGGAATGTTGTCGTGCTTCTTCATGGGCGCGTCGACGTGTTTGTCCCTGAGCATCGCCAGCGCGCGGGCGATGCGGCGGCGGGTCGAGTGCGGCATGATGACGTCATCGATATAGCCGCGCTCGGCGGCGATGAACGGCGACAGGAAGCGATCCTCATATTCCCTGGTGCGCGCGGCGATCTTCTCGGCGTCGCCGATATCGCTGCGGAAAATGATCTCCACCGCGCCCTTGGCGCCCATCACGGCGATCTGCGCGGTGGGCCAAGCATAGTTCATGTCGGCCCCGATTTCCTTCGACGCCATCACGTCGAACGCGCCGCCATAGGCCTTGCGCGTGATGACGGTGACGAGCGGCACCGTGCATTGCGAATACGCGAACAGCAGTTTTGCGCCGTGCTTGATCAGTCCGCCGTATTCCTGCGCGGTGCCCGGCAGAAAACCGGGAACGTCCACGAAGGTCACGATCGGAATGTTGAAGGCATCGCAAAACCGCACGAAGCGCGCGGCCTTGCGTGAGGCGTCGCTATCGAGCACGCCCGCCAGCACCATCGGCTGGTTGGCGACAAAGCCCACCGTGCGTCCCGCGACGCGGCCGAAGCCGGTGACGATGTTCTTCGCGAACGTATCCGCGAGCTCGAAGAAGTCGCCCTCGTCCACGACTTTCAGAATCAGCTCCTTGATATCGTAGGGCTTGTTCGGATTGTCGGGGATCAGCGTGTCCAGCGAGAGATCGACCCGCTCGATGTCGTCAAAGCTCGGCCACTCCGGCACGCCGTCTGCGTTGTTGCTCGGCAGGAAGTCGATCAGGCGGCGCATCTGCAGCAGCGTCTCGACATCGTTCTCGAACGCGCCGTCGGCGATGGAGGATTTGGTCGCATGCACGCTGGCGCCGCCGAGCTCTTCGGCGGTAACGACCTCGTTGGTCACGGTCTTCACCACGTCGGGTCCGGTGACGAACATGTAGCTGGTGTTCTTCACCATGAAGATGAAGTCGGTCATCGCCGGCGAATAAACGTCGCCGCCGGCGCACGGTCCCATGATGACGGAGATCTGCGGGATCACGCCGGAGGCCTGCACGTTGCGGCGGAACACGTAGGAGTAGCCCGCGAGCGCCGCGACACCTTCCTGAATACGCGCGCCGCCGGCATCGTAAAGACCGATGATCGGCGCCCGCGCCTTCATCGCCATGTCCTGAATCTTCGTGATCTTCAGCGCGTGGGTTTCCGACAGCGAGCCGCCGAACACGGTGAAGTCTTTCGCGAACACGAAAATCTTGCGGCCATTGACGGTGCCCCAGCCGGTGACGACGCCGTCGCCCGGCACCTTGGATTTCTCCATGCCGAATTCGGTGGAGCGATGCTCGACAAACATGTCGAATTCCTCGAACGAGCCCTTGTCGAGCAGCAGCTCGATGCGTTCGCGCGCCGTCAGCTTGCCGCGCGCGTGCTGCGCCTCGATGCGCTTCTCGCCGCCGCCGAGCTTTGCGCCCGCGCGGCGGTCTTCGAGGGTGTCCAGAATGTCTTTCATGGGCTTGGGGCCTTGCGTTTCCACGTGTCTGGTTTGCGGCAAAAAGGCGGTTTTCGCTGCCTTGGGTTCGCCGCATCGTTTCAGCCGGTTCTAGCACGCCGTTTTTGAGGCTGTCACCGAGTGAATGAATCGCGTGAATCCCGATAAATCCGGCTTATGGCTCGAGCTTATGGCTCCTCTGGCCCGAACGGCTCGTCCCTGCCCGGCGGCACGGTCTGCTCGGCCATCGCCAGCATCATCGCGACCATGATGTAGTTGCCGGCCACGGCCGTGAGATCGACGATCTGCTGATCGCTGAACACGTTTCGAGCCCGCTCGAAGGTCGCATCGGAAACCTTGTGCGCGGTGGTGAGCTCGGTGACGAAATCGTACACGACCGCTTCCGGCTTCGGCATGTTCGCGGGACGCCGGTTGGCCTTCAACTCCGCGACGATCCCGGGCGCAAGACCGGCCTTCTCCGCCAGCGGCGCATGCGCGAGCCATTCGACCTGCGAGCGCCATTGCCGCGCGATGATGATGATCGCAAATTCATTGAGCTTGACGGGGACCGAGGTTTCCCAGCGCAGATAGTGGAAGAGATCGAGCAGCCGCTGGCCAAGCACAGGGCTGCGCAGCATCGGATTGTAGGGTCCGCCGAGACCGATGCTCGAGACCTTCACGACCTGCTCGCCGAGTGCCTTCTGCGTGGCGTCGAGTTGATCCATCGCAAGCTGTGGAAAGCGCGGCGGCTTGTCCGTGGGCGTCATCGCATATCCTCCCTGCATTTCAGGGAATTCTAGGCGGCCCGCCGCCGGAGCCAAGTGCCGGCGACGCGGATCAGCAATGATGCACAGATTGCCGTGGGCCTAGCGCGCTCGCCCGGACAGCCGCAACACGAACACCAGCACTTCGGCGACGGCCTTGTAGAGTTCGGCTGGAATCTCGTCACCGAGTTCGACATGTGACAGCGCGCCGGCCAACACCTCGTTTTCCTCGATCGGGATATCGTGCTCTTTGGCGACCTCGATTATCTTGGCTCCGAGCGACCCTTTGCCCTTCGCCACCACGCGCGGCGCGCCACCCTTGTCGTAGTGGAGCGCGACCGCAAGCCGGCCTTTTGTCTGCGTGCTCATAGCGCGCGATCCAGGAAATGCCCCGCGGGCGCGGGCTTTGGTTGCGGCGGCGTGCCATCACGGATCACGATGTCGCCGGGCTGCAATTCGGCGCGGCTCAGCGCCTGGCTCAACTGCGATGCGCCTGCGCGCAACTGGCTCGCGGTCGCCGGCCGCTCGGCGCAGATCCGCACCGACGTCTTGTCGCCAACCAGCGACACCGTCGCATGAACGGGACCTGCGGGCTCGACATCGAGCGAAAAGCGTGCCCGCCAGACCCGCTTTGCCGCTTCGACTTCGTGACCGGCCCCGTCGCGCGATATTTCGAATTGCGCAATGGAAGTACCCGTCGGTGTCGCGAACGGAATCTCGAAATTCCAGCGCGGCGCGGCCTGATCCGGCCGCGGAGCCGAGATGTCTGCGCGATCCGGCAGAGAGGCGACCTGTAGCAACGTCTGACGCGCAATCGCAGCGTCGGTATCGTCCAGCAGATGCCGTGCAATCTCGCTCGCCGGCGCAGCCGACGACACCGCCGGCCCCGCCACAGGTTGCGCTGAAGGCAGCGCGCCGCGGATTGGCGGAGGCGGCGTACTGGTGCGCACGACAAAGACGTTGTTGCCAGCGGGGCCGTTCGAAGCTCCGGCCCTGAACGATGGGCCGCCTTGCATGCCTGTTCCCAACCTGGCGCCGGGATCGCGATTGACATCTTCTCCGCCACTCTGAAGCACCTCCTGCAGGAGATTCAAGGCAGCACCGGTCGCAGCCGCGCGGACACCGGCATCCGGGAGACGCGCATACAATGTCTGGTTCGCCCCCATATCGTCGGCGACGGTCAGCAGCGCTTGCGGCAGATAGACTTCCTGCGGCTCAAAGTCCGGCGATAGAGGCGGCGCGCCTGACGCCGTGGGCGCGGGTTGTGGCGCCTGCTGGAGAACTGTCGCGGCACTCGGCGCGTTCGGGGCTGTCGCTGCCCCGGTAGAGACGGAAAGCACTTGCCGAAGCACGAGCAGCGCAGCCTTGAGATCGGGAAACTGCGCGGATGCGGAAGCCGATGCCGGCGGTAGCGCTGAGGGTGAGCCGTTCAGTCCTGCGGCCAACGACGCCTCGAGGAAAAGACCGGACTTCTGGAACGCGGTCTTGATGGCATCCCCGGTCAGGTTGGGTCCGAGATCGGGCCGCAGCGACAGCAACTGGTCCACGGCCCTCTGCAACTGCGGCGGCAGACTGCCTGTCCCCTGGGCCGCCAGCAGATTTGCATACAAAGGCGACAAACTGCCCTGCCGTGTCGCGGCGCTTTGCGCGGCTGCCGAGACGGATAGCGCTTCCAGCGCAGTCAGGACAGGCTTTGAGGGGGCCACCGCCGGGTCGGCCTTGAGCGCGGCGGCCGCCGCGACATCCGGCGTCAGCGTGACGGTGTCCATCAGACCTGCCGTAGCCGTTGGCGCGCCTGCGGCCTGATCGGATGATGCGCCCTGCCCGCCCACCACGGCGAGCCTGAGACCATCTGACGTCTGCGATACCGCAAGCTGCAACGTCTGTCCGACCTGAAGCGGGACTTCAGACAGCACTTCAATGCTGAGATTGGCGATCGCGATTCGAACGAGATCGTTGGCAAGGATCTTCTGGACCTGCGCGTCGATCACCGTACCCGGCTGAAGCGCTACTTCAGGTGCAGCGCCTTGCGCAGCGATGACCGGGAAAATCGGGTTGATCGAAACTGCCATGCAAGCCTCGTAAGGCCTGCGAGGCTAAACCCGTGTCGTAAACCTCTCGTTAACCGAACCCTGAAGATTGAGCCGCGAGAACAGCCGCAGCGGCCCTGAAATCGACCAGACGAGCCGCCCGCCGGGCGGCCACCTCCTCGTCGACACCCCACTGCTCGCCGTTCCAGTCTTCATCGACGTGCGCCGCGGTCCAGACCTCATCCGCATTCAGCCGCCCGCGCATCAGGGCGAGCGCGAGCAGCGCGGAGCCGGTCAACGTCGTGACCAGATGCAGAGCGGCGAGCGTCCAGGGATCGGAAGGCAGCGCCTTCCGCGCCGCCGCCACCGCCTGCTCCGGCTGACGCACGTGCATGATGCCCTCGGCCAGAATGAAATGCGCCCCCAGCGTTTCCGCTGCCCAGAACAGCACGGGATCCCAATGCGCGGCTTCACGCGCGACCAGCGCTTCGGGATATCCCGCGCGATAGAACAGCAGGTCCGATCCGAAATATTTTGCGATATCGTCAGCGACGGCATCGACCCGGTCGACGACCGCATCGATGACGCTATTAGCCAGACGGGTCATCGGCATGGTCATGGGATTGATGACATCCTGCTGCGCTTCCCACTCCCTGACGATCGCCGCAGCGATATCCCGCTTCGGGACGACCAGTGGCTTGCGCGACGGTGTACGAACCGTTTTATCATCGAGCAGAATGGCGAACCCGTCGGGCGTTTCATTCATGCCCGCGTGCGCATAGAACCGCTTGCGCTGTACGGTTCGCGTGGACTGACGCACCGCTTCGCCCGGGTCGAGCGGTGACGGGCCAAGACCATCTTCAAACAACTCACGCATGTCGACGTCTGACCTTGCTTGCTGTCACTCTTCGGGCGCGTTCTCGATCGGATCGAAGCGATCGGCTTCGAGGCCGAGCAGATTCCAGGATTGCAGCATGTGCGGCGGCAGCGGCGCCGTCACATCGATAAAGCCGCCGCGCGGATGCGGAATCACGATCCGGCGTGCCAGCAGATGCAGCCGCTTCTGAAGGCCGCCCGGCAACTGCCAGTTTTCCTTGTTGAAATATTTGGGGTCGCCGACGATGGCATGATCGATATGCGCCATGTGCGCGCGAAGCTGGTGGGTGCGGCCCGTAACGGGCTTGAGCGACACCCAGGCGAGTTTCTGCGCCGAGGTTTCAACTACCGCATAGTAGGTTACCGCATGGCTCGCGCCCTCGTCGCCATGCGCGGCAATGCGCATGATCGAATCGTCCTCGTTCTCGTCCTTGGCAAGATAGGTCGAGATGCGGCCCTGCTTCGGCTTCGGTACGCCCGCCACCAGCGCCCAGTAGATCTTTCGCGCAGAGCGATGCCGAAACGATCCCGTCAGCGCGGTTGCCGCGAAACGAGTCTTGGCGATGAGAAGGCAGCCCGAGGTTTCGCGATCCAGGCGATGCACGAGACGCGGGCGTTGACCCTTGGCGTCGCGCATCGTTTCCAGCATCTGATCGACATGGCGCGTGATGCCCGAGCCGCCCTGCACCGCAAGTCCCGCAGGCTTGTTGAGGACCATGACGTCGGCGTCCTCGAACAGGATCATTCCTCTTAGCGTCTCATGGGTCTTCTTCGCCGCCTCCGAGAGGTCATCGCCGACCTTTGACGTGTCAAGCTTGAGCGGCGGGATGCGAACGCTCTGCCCCTCTTCCAGCCGGTCCTTGCTGTCGGCGCGCTTGCCGTTCACACGCAGCTCGCCTTTACGGACGATACGCTGGATGTGGGAAAATGACAGACCGGGAAACCGCGCTTCAAGAAAGCGGTCGACGCGCATATTGGCTTCGTCGGCACTGACGACGACGGTTTGAACCTTGGTTGGAAGTGGCGCTT
>JAFEFK010000936.1 GCA_018240625.1 Pseudomonadota bacterium | reverse complement strand
TCCTGCGCGGAGCTATAAGTCTTGGAAAGGTTCTGAATTTTCAACATCGGACGTCGCAGTCTCCCCACGGGGTCATCTCGTTTGCGCCGCAGTGGTTCGAGCGGGGCTATGATCATAGTGATGTAAGCCGTTTAGGTCACGACGGTTGCCGCAGCGGGGGTACGATGCTTCGACGTCAAAATGCTCGCGTTAGGTTTGCGGCGCACCCGGCCCGACAGTAAATGACGCGTCAGGACTGTCGTGTCCGAAAAATGTCCGATTGCATTTACGGCCGGACAGCGGCTAGCATCCGACAAATTTGAGCGAAAAAGAACGGCCAAAATGGGGGAAGCAAACATGACCACGCAGCCGACGCCGAAGGGTGCCTGGAAGATTACGTTCCTGCTGTTCCTGTTCATGATCGTGAATTTCGCTGACAAGATCGTCGTCGGTCTGGCCGGCGTGCCGATCATGACCGAACTGAAACTGGAACCGGAGCAGTTTGGTTTCCTCGGCTCCGCGTTCTTCTTTCTGTTCTCGATTTCCGCGGTCGTTGTCGGATTTATCGTCAATCGCGTTGCCGCACGCTGGGTGCTTCTGGTTCTGGCCCTGGTTTGGGCTTTGGCCCAGTTTCCGATGGTCGGCACCGTCAGCTTCACGACGCTGGTGATTTGCCGCATCATTCTCGGGGCCGGAGAGGGACCGGCGTTTTCGGTGGCGGTCCATGCGATCTACAAATGGTTTCCCGATGAAAAGCGGACCTTGCCGACCGCGGTCCTGTCGCAGGGGTCTGCGCTGGGTGTCGTCTTCGCCGTTCCGGCGCTGAACTGGGTGATCGTCAACTATTCCTGGCATCATGCGTTCGGCGCGCTCGGAATCGTCGGGTTGCTATGGGTTGTTGCCTGGTTTGCCATGGGCAAGGAAGGTCCCCTCGTTCAGACCGTGGCAGCGGCAGCGGCTGAAACACGCATACCCTATTCGCGGCTTCTGACATCGCGAACCTTCATCGGCTGTTGCGCTGCGACGTTCGGCGCTTACTGGGCGCTATCGCTCGGGCTGACCTGGTTCACGCCGTTTATCGTGAAAGGACTCGGTTTCTCACAAAAAGAGGCCGGTTTTATCTCGATCATGCCGTGGGTGTTTGGAGCCTTCGTCGTCATCCTGACCGGGTGGCTGTCGCAGCGGCTGATGGCGCGAGGCATGTCCACGCGCGGCGCGCGCGGTGTGCTTGGTGCGGCGCCGCTGATCGTCGGCGGGCTTATCCTGCTCGGCATTCCTCATGTCGACAGCGCGGGCATGAAGATCGCCCTTCTGGTGGTCGGCTCGGGACTATGCGGATCGATCTATGTCGTCTGCCCGCCTATGCTCGGCGAATTCACGCCTGTATCACAGCGCGGCGCCGTCATCGCGATCTACGGCGCCATCTATACACTGGCCGGAATCATTGCCCCCTTCGTGATGGGTTCGGTGATCCAGCACTCCGGCGGGATGCTCGAGGGCTACATGACCGGCTTCGTCATCAACGGCATCGTTCTGATTGCGTCAGGATTGCTCGGTCTGCTGCTGCTATGGCCGAACACCGAGCGCGCACGTCTGACGAGCGAGCCCGCGCAGGCTAAGTTCGCTTGAGCGAGTTGGCTTGGCCGTACCGAACGGAGCGGCCGTGGAATTGGCGCGGGCGGGATTCAATCCGGATATAGTTCCGCGTCTTCCGCCATGAAGCCGTTCAGGTGCGATGCCGCTCAGGACATCAGTGCGCTGACACGGCCTTTGTCCTCAAGTGCGCGTGGTTCCCGGTCGGTCACGAGCGCGAGCAGCACCGTTAGCAACATGAAGACAACCGAAGCGCCGAAAACCCAGTGCGGCAGGTTCTGGTCCATAATCCAGCCATAGAGCAGGGGACTGATGATACCGCCCACATTGAAGCCGGTGGAGACGATTCCGAACGCGCGCCCGGCTGCTCCCTCCGGAGCCGCGTCGCGGACCAGCATATCGCGCGATGGAGCAATGACGCCGCCGAGGAATCCAGCCGTTCCCATCGCGCCCATCAGCACAATCGGCGGCAGCGTCACGACCGCGATGACAAGGACGATTGCGGCATTTAGCGCGAAGCAGGCAGCCGCGACCTGGCCGTGACGTCGGGTGCGATCGGCGAGAAAGCCACCGGCCAGCACGCCGGCAGCGCTGGCGCCGAGAAAAGCCGATAGTGCGACGTTGGCGGTTGAGAACGTGCTGCCATACCCGTGCATCAGCGCGACGACGCCGAAGTTGGTGATTCCGGCACTCGACAGGCTGAGGAGCGTGAAGAAGACCGTCAGTACGATAATAGCCGGCGTCATGACATTGACACGCGGTCCACTTGCGCCGGCTGCTCCGGATTTGGCGGCGCCTGCATCCGGGATACCGACGATGACGAGCAGCAAGGCGACCAGCGGTCCGATCGCGCCGGCCACGATCAACGCTCCATACCCTCCAATGCCGGCGACCAGCGCAACCATGATGGCAGGCGCCACAGCGCCACCGAGAAATCCCGCGAAGGTATGGATCGAGAACGCCCGGCCCATCCGTGTCTCGTCCATGTGCGCAGCCAGAATTGCGTAATCGGCGGGATGATAGACGCTGTTGGCGAGACCGAGCAGCACCGCACTGGCGATCAGCCAAGGGTAGCTCAGGTGAAGACCGAGCAGGATAAGGGCCAGACCGCCGACGCAAAGGCCGAGGATCAGGATTTTGCGGGCGCCGACGCGGTCGACCAGATAGCCGATCGGAGCCTGCGTGAGGCCCGAAACGACCGCGAACACTGTCAACGCAAAGCCGAGCTCGATAAAACCGACGCCAAGCTTTTCCCTGAGAAAGGGAAACAGCATCGGCAGCACCAGCAAATGGAAATGGCTGACCCAGTGCGCCGTTGAAATTGCGCTTAGGGTTCGCAGCGAGCTGTCTGCCGTCGTCTGGTCTGTCTCGGCCGGAATGTCGACCATCGCGCGCGTTCACTCCGTTTCGTCATACGGTTGGGCAAATGTAAGGTCCGCAAGACCCGCGCAAAATACCGGTGTTATGGGCTATTTGTCTATCGGCGCCGCTGCATGACTGCCTTCCGATGACGTTTGTGATTGCTCTCGTGCGGGAATGCGGCACCTGCGACGCCCACCGGCATCGTTCGGCGTCGCCGGGTCTCACAGGTCCTGCTGTTCGTCGTCACGGTCGCGCTTCGGAGTAGCGAAATCGCCGTCCTCGTAGTCGTTATCCTCGTTCGTCATGGAAGGTGGATTCTTTGGCTTGCCGGTGGACTTGTCGGCTTTGGGTGGTTCAGTCTTTTTGCCGAAACCGCTCATCGAGTGTCCCTGCTTTGCTGGTGATCGGATATGTTGGCGGAACCTTACCTCAATTTTTGAAATCCTTCCCGCGTTTGTTACGTCGTCAGGTCGTAGGTCTCTCAGCGATAGAAGACGGTTTCCGACGAAGGCCGCCGCGATTCCCAGCCTTCCCGCTCGAGAGCCGGTGTGTCGCAGTTCTCGATGGGGTAGCCGATGCAGAGGTATCCGATGAAGGTCCAGTCGGGTGGCGTGTCGAGGATCGCGGCGACTTCAACCGGTTCGAGAATCGAGAGCCAGCCAACGCCGATGCCTTCGGCTCGCGCGGCCAGCCACAGCGTATGGATCGCAAGCACCGCGGAGTAGTCGATCATCTCCGGCATCGTCAGCCGCCCGAGCCCATGACCTTGCGCGGTGGACCGGTCAGCGAAGACGGCGACGTGGCAGGGCGCCTCCTCCAGCCCTTCGAGCTTCAGCCGGGCATAAAGCGACGCCCGATTGGTATCGTGGCTGTTCAAAGCCGCGGCGTTACAGATCTTGAAGCAGGATCTGATTTTGTCTCGACGTGCCACGTCGCGGACGACAACGAAACGCCACGGCTCGCTCAGCCCGACGGATGGGGCAAGGCAGGCGAGTTGTATAAGCCGCTCCAGCGTTCCGTCGGGAAGCGGGTTGCGCCGGAATTTTCGCACGTCACGCCGCCAGCCGAGAAGATCGCGAAAACGCGCTCGGAAATCAGCGTCAAATGTGGGCGAGCCGGCCATGTGCGATGACGTCCTGAAATTGTTTCGCAGCGTTGCTGTCGGTTGCGGGCCGTCGCACAAGCGTGGACCGCGATCAAGGCCGATTCTTGTACAGAATTCTTGCACAGACCGGCTTGCGGGTCATTTCAGATAGACCGGAGCACGGGAAGGTGTTGGCGGTTGCACGGCGTGTGCCGCTGTGCTTGTTTGGCGACGTCATCGGTGCCTCCCATAGGGAGGTGAAACGGGAATGCGGTGCGGGGATTTCATCCCCAATGCCGTGGCTGCCCCCGCAACTGTAAGCGGTCATCCGGTCCATTCGGCCACTGAACATGCCATGCATGTTCGGGAAGGCGGATTCGGATAACGACCGCGAGCCAGGAGACCGGCCGGTGACGCATTTTAACGCGTTCGACGGTGGGTCGACGGAAGGGGTCGTTATGAGTTTCCCAAAATATGCTGCCGGACCGGCGGCGTGTGTAATTTTGTCCTGGTTCACCGGCGGCGCGCTTGCCCAGTCCAGCCCGGAATCGCTGCCCGAACTGGTTGTCACCGCGGATCGGACGCCGGAGCCGATCAGCAACACGGGAAGCGCCATCAGCGTCGTCAATCATGAGGCCATCGCGACGACAAACGCGGGGTCGCTCGTGGATGCGCTAAGAGCGGTGCCGGGGCTTGATATCACGGAATCCGGCGGTCCGGGATCGACGACCAACATCCGGTTGCGTGGGGCCAACACCGGTCAGACGCTGGTTTTGATTGACGGCATTCGCGTCAACGATCCAACCGCGGCCAGCGGCGATTTCGATTTCTCGCTGATCGCGCCAAGCGCGATCGAGCGCGTCGAGGTGTTGAAGGGTCCACAAAGCGCGCTCTATGGATCGGATGCGATCGGCGGCGTCATCAACATCATCACCAAGAAGGGCGGCGGTCCGGCCCAGTTCAATGTCCGGACCGAAGCCGGCAGCTATGGGACGGTATCGACCAGCGGCTCCGTCGCGGGCTCCTCCGGACCGTGGTCCTATGCCGTTAGCGGCAATGGCGAGCACAGCAATGGATTTTCCCGTTACGGCTATCGCATTCCCTCGATCGAAGCGAAATTTCCGAATCTCGAAAACGATGGCTTCGATCGTGTCGGCGGGACGGCCAGGATTGGCTATGATGAAGGCGAGGGCGTGAAGCTCGAATCGGGCTTCCTTTCGTCGTTTACGCGCTCGGCCTACGACGCCGCGACCGGCGCATTTCCCGACACGCCATCGAGCGCCAATCGGCAGATCAATCAGGTCTGGGGCAAAGCGACGGTGGAGTCGTTCGGAGGCATCCTGACGCAGAGCGTCAATGTCTTCGACACGAACATCGACCGGTCGTTCAACGATATCTCGTACAAGATCAATATGCTTCCCGCCAACACGACATCGACGATCTCGGACTACGTCGGCAACAGTGTAGGTGCCGAGTATCAGGGCAATGTGAAGGTCGGCCCACTCGGCTCTGTGGTCTATGGCGCGCGAACCCAGCACGAGACGGCGGATGTCTCGATGACCAAATTGCTGCCGGTGCCGGGACCGACTCTTCCGCAACTCGCAGGTACGCAGGACACTAATTCGGTGTTTGGCTTGTGGCAGTTGCCGATCGGAGAGCGGCTGAACGTTACGATGGGCGGCCGCGTCGATGACGTCGCCGGTGTTGCGACGTTTGAGACGTGGCGCACGACCGCGGCCTACAGCGTTTCCGAAACGGGGACCAAGTTCCGCGCCAGCGCGGGCACCGGCGCGAAAGCGCCGACGCTGTTTCAGCTCTATGCGCCGACCTACGGCAACGCCAGTCTCAGCCCCGAGCAGAGCTTCGGTTACGACGCCGGCATCGATCAGAGCTTGTTCAACGGCCGTCTCACGCTGTCGTTGACGGGTTATGGCAATCGCTTCGGCAATCTGATCGATTTCGTCGTCGATGGTAATAATCCGCTTGGGCATTACATCAATGTCGCGCGCGCGGAGACCTCCGGCGTGGAATTCGGCGGCGACGTCGTACTGGTACCGGGCATTTTGAAGCTCAACGCAGCCTATACTTATCTTCGCGCCAAGGATCTCGCGACCGGACTGACGTTGGCGCGACGCCCCGAACACCTGGCGCGCTTTGCGCTCAGCTATACGCCGATGCCGGAGTGGTTGATCGAGCCGCGTGTCGTCACCGTTTCGAAGCGGTTCAGCGGTGACGACGAAACCGGCGCCCTGGCTCCCTATACCCGCGTCGATCTCTATTCGGAGTACAAGATCGACAAGACATGGAAAGTCTTTGCGCGGGGAGAAAACATCTTCAACGCGCACTATCAGGAAGTGCTGAATTTTGGCACAACAGGCCCCGCCATCTACGGAGGCTTTAACGCCACATGGTGATGCCTGACATCGCGGACCGGCGGCGAACGACCGTGGTGATCGCACTATGTGCGGGCGTCGCCGTCCTGTCGCTCGTGTCGCTGGGGGTGGGCCCTGTGAAGCTGTCGCCGCTGGCTGTTCTCGATGCCTTGTTCGGCGGCGGAAGCGAAGTCCAGCGAATCATCGTGCAGGAGATCCGTCTTCCGCGCGCGATACTCGGATTGGCAATCGGCGGCATCCTCGGTTTGTCGGGTGCAGCACTGCAAGGTCTGCTGCGCAATCCACTGGCATCGCCCTCGCTGTTCGGCGCGCCACAGTCCGCAGCATTCGGCGCCGTTCTCGTCATTGCGACGGGGCTGGCCGATGTGCGGTCGTACGCGCTTCCCGGTGCGGCGGTTGTCGCCGCGTTCGCGTCCGTGTTTGTTTTGTTGATGGTTGCCGGCCGCAATGCCGGTCTGTTACTTTTGATTCTCGCGGGGCTCGCGATATCGTCTCTCGCCGGCGCTGCGACGTCGCTGGCGATGAACCTGTCGAGCAATCCGTTCGCCGCGCTGGAAATCGCGTTCTGGTTATTGGGATCGCTGGAAGACCGCAGCTTCCAGCACGTGATGCTCGCGATGCCGTTCATCGTCGTGGGCGCAGCGATCCTGTTGAGTCAGCGCCATGCGTTTCGCGCGCTCAGTCTCGGTGAGGAGACCGCGCAGAGCCTTGGCGTCAACGTCGGGCGGTTGCGGTTGCTCGTGATCCTCGGTGTCGCACTCGGCGTTGGCGGCGCGGTCGCGGTGGCCGGCGCCATCGGCTTCATCGGCCTCGTCGCGCCGCATCTGATGCGCCCGCTGATCGGCTACGACCCGTCGCGCTTGCTGGTGCCGAGCGCGCTGACCGGCGCGGCGCTGCTGCTCGCCGCCGATATCGCGGTGCGGATTATTCCCTCGACGTCGGATATCAAGGTTGGCGTGCTGACATCGATCATCGGGGTGCCATTCTTCCTGTATTTGATCGTGCGGGAGCGTCGCGCGCTGGGCGGAGGTGTCGCATGAGCGAAGCCGCTATTCTTGCCGCGTCGTCGCTGTCGGTTAATCTCGGGAATCGTGGTGTCCTGAGTGATATTTCGCTGACCCTCTCAAGCAAGCATCTGGTCGCTCTGGTCGGACCGAATGGCGCCGGCAAGACCACGTTGTTGCGGGCCTTGGCGGGCTTGCTGCCATCGGAAGGAACAATCGAGGTGTGCGGCGACCCGCTGACATCTCTTGCGCTTCAGGAGCGGGCGCGTCGCTTCGCGTATCTGCCGCAGGGTCATCAGGTGCACTGGCCGTTGCCTGTGAAGGATATCGTGGCTCTCGGGCGCTATCCGCATGGCGCAGTCGATCCGGCGCGGCTGACGGCAAAAGACGCAGCTGCGGTCATGCGCGCGATGCAGGCCACCGACGTGGTTGCGTTGAGCGATCGCCGTGTGACGGAATTGTCCGGCGGCGAGCGCAGCCGGGTGGCATTGGCGCGGGTGCTGGCCGTGGAAGCGCCGGTGCTGCTGGCCGACGAGCCGACCGCATCGCTCGATCCCCGCTATCAGATCGAGGTCATGACGAATCTGCGGACTGCGGCCGACAACGGCACGCTGGTGATCGTGGTGACGCACGACCTCGGCCTCGCCGCGCGCTTCGCAGATACGGTTCTGGTGCTGTCCGATGGATGTCTCGCGTCGCAGGGGCCGCCTGCCGATGCGCTCTCGGAGAAAATCGTGGCCGATGTCTTTCGCGTCAGAACCTACCGCGCTGACTATGAACGCGAGACCATCATTGTGCCGTGGGCAGAGGCTTGAATCGCGATGCGGCTATTTGCGCGATTGCAGGACCACGGCGAGGCGATCCAGTCCGGCGTCACTGGGCGGCAGGCCGAATCGCACGAGATCGTCGGCCCAGTCGAAACTGCGGCACCAGATATGCTGGCGGGCGAGGGCGCCATGGAGCGAACGCGCTTCGGGGTGTCGCGCCAATCGGAACAAGTCGGTACCTCCGGCAATCGACCATCCGGCTCCGGCAAGAATCGCGTCGAGTCGTTCCGCATGATGCTGCAGGCTCTCGCGGGTACGTTCAGCCCATTGATTGTCCAGCAACGCCGCGCGGCCGATCGCAAGCGCCGGTCCGGAGCACGGCCATGGCCCCAGCGCGGTTTTTATCATCTGCGCGATTTCAGGTGCTGCAATTGCGAATCCAAGACGAAGTCCTGCGAGACCGAAGAACTTTCCAAACGAGCGGAGAACGATGACCGGCAGTTCGCGGCACAGCGCAACAGCGCTCATCCGTGGATCGATGTCGGCAAAGGCTTCGTCGATCACCAGCCAGCCGCCGCGATCCCGCACCTCGCTTGCGATCGGCGCGAGCGCAACACGATCGATGATGCGGCCGTCCGGATTGTTGGGATTGACGATCACGGCGTGACGCACGGTTTCGGGCAGAACACGCATAGGATCGAGAGACGTAACTGCGTGCCCGGCATTTTCCCAGGCCAGCGCATGCTCGCTGTAGGTCGGGCTCGCAACGGCAACTGGGCCCGATGCGGCGAGCCGCGGCAGCCACTGGATCAGGGCTTGCGTTCCGGGTGCGATGGCGATGCCCGTCGTGTTGGGGACGCCGTAAGCGGCGCGCGCGGCGTCGATCAATGCGGCTTCATCCGCACGCGACGGCAGCCGTTGCCAGGATGTCTCCGGCAATTGTGGAATCGGCCACGGCCACGGATTGATACCCGTCGAAAGATCGAGCCACATTTCCGGCGTGCCGCCGTAATGCGCGATTGCCTCGGTCAGATCGCCGCCATGTTTCATGAGCGGTTCATGCCACTTTCCAAGCGGAAGTGCGAGAGGATATACGGCGGTTTCGCTGTCTTCGTTCTGGCATTCACGTTCGGAATCTCGGCTCATGTGCAAGCCGCGGATTTGCCGCGCGTCGCGTCGATCAATCTCTGCACCGATCAACTGCTGATGAAGCTCGCCGATCCCGTTCAAATTCTGGGTCTTAGCCCTTATTCGCGCGATAAGGTGCGATCCTGGGCGGCGACAGAGGCGCGGAAATATCGCCGCCTGTCTGGCGAGGCAGAGGATGTGCTGATCCTCAAGCCGGACATCGTTGTCGCCGGCCGTTATACCAAACGCGCCACACGCGAGCTTCTGAAACGGCAGGGGCAGCGCGTGGTCGAGTTCGATATCGCGAAATCGATCGACGACGTCAAAGGCCAGCTTCGCAAGATGGGTGCGCTCGTGCAACATCCGGACCGCGCGGAAGCGGAGGTTGCGCGGCTCGATGCCGCGATTGCTCGCGCAAGGCAGGCGGTGGCGCGAAAGCCGTATCGTGTACTGGCGGTGTCGCGGCGTGGCTGGGTATCGGGCGACGACAGTGTGACCAGCGCGCTGCTATCAATTGCCGGCTTGTCCAATGCTGCGTCCGGCCTTGCTGGTATCAGGCACGGCGGGTTTGCCAAGCTGGAAACGATTGTAGCGCTTCGGCCGGACTTTATTCTGGTCTCCGACGGCAGCAATGTCGCCGAAGACGAAGGCCGCGCGCTGCTGCTGCATCCAGCGCTGGAGAGATTATATCCGCCGTCGCGACGCATTGTGATCCCCGAAGATCTGACGGTGTGCGGCGGGCCGATGTTGCCGGACGCGCTGGATCGTCTGGTCGCGGAGCTGAAGCGGATCGGGGACTAGAGAATGCTATCGTGGCGCGATCACGTCTTCGTCGTGCTTGTGGCTCTGATGCTCGATGCGCTGGTTGGTGATCCCGACTGGATCTGGCGGCGGCTCGCGCATCCTGTTGTATTGATCGGCGGACTGATCGCGTCGTTCGATCGCTTGCTCAATCGTGAGAGCTGGCCGCGCAAGAGGCGGCGAATTGCGGGGATTGTCTCCGTCATCATCCTCATTCTGGTCCCAGGACTGGGTGGATTTTGGCTCGAAAAACTCTTGCGGCAAACTCAAGGCAGCCATTTTGCCACAATTGCAGGGCTGGGGCTGATCGCCTCGGTCTTCATCGCGCAGCAAAGTCTCTATCGGCACGTCGCGCGAGTGCGATCGGCGTTCGCATCGGGAGGCCTCGTCGGCGCGCGAGAGGCTGTGGCGATGATCGTCGGTCGCGATCCCGAGAGTCTTGATGGCGGCGGCGTGGCGCGCGCGGCGATTGAATCATGTGCCGAGAATTTTTCCGACGGCGTGGTTGCTCCGGCGTTCTGGCTGGCGCTTTTGGGGTTGCCGGGACTGTTCGCCTACAAGGCGATCAACACCGCGGACTCCATGATCGGCCATCGCACGCCGCGGCATCGCGATTTCGGCTGGGCCGCGGCGCGACTTGACGATCTGCTCAATCTCGTGCCGGCGCGGCTCGCAGGAGTGTTGATCGCGCTGGCAGCACCGGTCGCGCGCGGTTCATTCCTAACATCTCTGAAAGTGATGTGGCGCGACGCGCGCAAACACCGCTCGCCCAATGCCGGCTGGCCGGAAAGTGCGATGGCCGGCGCGCTTGGCGTCGCGCTCGCCGGTCCGCGCCGCTACGGCGAAACCATCGTCGACGATCCCTTGCTCAACGCGGAAGGGCGGACGGAGGCGACGCCTGACGACATCGGCCGCGCGCTCAAAATCCTGATTGCGGCTTGTGCGCTCGAATTAGTGGTCTATGCCGCGCTGATACTGGCCTGACGGCTGCGGGCGATGGCGAGAAGCTGATCGACGTCCAGATGCACTTCGAGATGGTCCGCAAGCGCGTCCAGCGCGGATTCGATTCTCGTTTCGTAAGCAACGGACGATGCGACGCCAAGGTTTTTGAGCCATGCGCGGCGAAAGGTATCGCCGGTGAATAGGCCATGCACGTACGTACCCTGCACGCGGCCGTCGCGCGAACTCGCGCCATCAGGTCGCCCATCCAGCATCAGCACCGGCCGCGCGCAATCGCCGCCCTCGGTGCGGCCAAGATGAATCTCGTAGCCTTCGATGGGAGTGTTCGTCGCGCAATGGATGCCTGAGACCAGCGTGGTCGATTTGTCGCCGTGCATCGTGGTGGTGACGTCGAGCAGGCCGAGCCCCTCCACTGTGCCGGCAGGCCCGTCGACGCCACCGGGATCGGCGATCGTGCGGCCGAGCATCTGATAGCCGCCGCAGAGGCCAAGCACGTGACCGCCGCGGCGGACATGCGCCGCGATGTCGATGTCCCAGCCCTGCGCGCGCAAAAATGCCAGATCGCCGATGGTGGATTTCGTGCCGGGCAGGATGATCACGCCGGCATCAGCGGGAATCGGTTCGCCCGGCCGCACGAATATCAGTTGCACGCCGGGCTCCATGCCGAGCGGATCGAGATCGTCGAAGTTGGCGATGCGCGACAGCATCGGCACCGCGATGATGCGCGTTGCCGACGACGCGTTACCGCTGCGATCGAGATCGAGCGCGTCTTCCGCCGGAAGCCACGCGGCCTGTGGCAGCCATGGCACCACGCCGAGGGAGGGCCATCCGGTCATCTGCGTGACGGTTGCCAATCCGGAACCGAGCAATCCGGCATCGCCACGAAATTTGTTGATCAGGAATCCCTGGATGCGCGCGCGCTCGTCCGGTGGAAGCACCGCGTGGGTGCCAACAAGGCTGGCGATGACGCCGCCACGATCGATATCGCCGGCCAGCACGACAGGCACATCAGCGGCTGTGGCAAATCCCATGTTGGCAATGTCGCCGGCGCGCAGGTTGATCTCGGCGGGGCTGCCTGCGCCCTCGACCAGCACGATGTCGGCTGCAAGCGCCAGATGCGGAAAGCTCTCCAGCACCGCGGGCAGCAGCTCGGCCTTCTTCTCTAGATAGTTTTGCGCGCGCAGCGTGCCGATACGTTGCCCGCGCAAAATCACCTGCGCGCCGGTGTCGGTCTCCGGTTTCAGCAGCACCGGGTTCATGTGTACGCTCGGCGGGATGCGTGCGGCCCGTGCCTGCACCGCCTGCGCGCGGCCGATCTCGCCGCCGTCGACGGCGATCGCTGCGTTGTTCGACATGTTCTGCGGTTTGAACGGCGCGACCTTCAGGCCTCGCCGCACCAGCGCGCGCGCCAGCCCCGCCACCAGCGTCGACTTGCCGGCATTGGAGCCGGTCGCCTGGATCATCAGCGCGGGGGTGGGGCGGATCATCGAATGTCAGGCTGCTTTATTGGAAGGGCTGAAGTTGCGGCAACGGTAACGCGCTCCCTCGCCCCGCTTGCGGGGAGAGGGGTGGGGTGAGGGGCGTTGTAAAAATCTGAGGTGCCCCTCACCCGAAGCCTCGCCAAGCTCGGCTTCGACCTCTCCCCGCTCGCGGGGAGAGGTTAAATCCACTCGCGTCGCGCGGCTGTATTCAAATTTCATGATTCGAGACCCTAAAACTCGACACCCTTCTGGCCCTTCACGCCCTGCCGGAACGGGTGCTTCACCAGCGTCATTTCGGTGACGAGATCCGCCATCTCGATCAGTTCGGGTTTTGCGTTGCGCCCGGTGATGACGACGTGCTTGTCGGCCGGCTTTTCGTCGCGCAGGAAGGTCAGGACCTCGTCGAGCGGCAGATAGTCGTAGCGCAGCACGATGTTCAGTTCGTCCAGCAGCACCATGCGATGACGATCGTCGCGGATCAATTCCTTGGCGCGCTCCCAGCCCTTGCGCGCCGCTGCAATGTCCCGTTCGCGATCCTGCGTCTCCCACGTGAAGCCTTCACCCATGATGTGCAGCGTCACCAGCTCCGGAAATTTTGCCAGCAGCCGTGATTCGCCGGTGTCCCATTTCTCCGATTTGGTGAATTGCACCACCGCGACGGGCATGCCGTGGCCGATGTGGCGGAACACCATGCCGAGCGCGGCGGAGGTTTTGCCCTTGCCGGTGCCGGTGTTGACGATCAGAAGGCCCTTTTCGCCGACCTTGGTCGCCATGATCTTGTCGCGCGCTGCCTTGTGCTTGCGCGCCTTCTCGGCATGGCGGGCGTTCTCGTCGGAGTCATCGGTGCTGATGGCGGTCATGCGGCGGTCTCCCGGCTGGTCGAATGGGGCAGAAGGTCTGCAAGCAGGTTGCGCGCGCTGTTGGAGCGCGGCGTCCACAGGCCGCGCCGTATCGCTTCGTCGAAACGCGCGGCGGTTTCCTTCAACGCGGCCGGATTGGCCTCCGCCATGAAATCGCGCACGCGCGCGTCTTCCAGATAGGCGGCAAAAAGCTGGTCGAAATGATGGTTGCCGACCGCGTCGGTGGAGGCGGCGAACCCGAACAGGTAGTCGACGGTCGCGGCGATTTCGAACGCGCCCTTGTAGCCATGGCGCATCACGCCCGCGATCCATTTCGGATTGGCGGCGCGCCCGCGCACCACGCGCGAGATTTCATGGGCGAGAGGACGGGCGACGGGTGCCTCGGGACGGGACGTATCAATATGCGCGATGCGCGGCGCGTGTCCGCGCAGCGTCTGCACCGTGGCCGCCAATCCGCCCATGAATTGATAGTAGTCGTCGGAGTCGAGGATGTCGTGCTCGCGATTGTCCTGCGCCTGCGCCACCAGGTCGGTCTGGGCCAGCCGTTCCGACAAGGCATCGCCCGCTGCCTCGCCTTCGCTGCCGCCGCCATAGGCGTATCCGCTCCATGCGAGGTAAACGCCGGCGAGATCGGCGCGGCTGTCCCATCCGCCCTCGTCGATCATCGCCTGCAATCCCGCGCCGTATGCGCCGGGCTTTGAACCGAACACCCGATAGGTCGCCTGCCTGCGGGCAGTGTCCGCAGAGAGTCCGGAGGCTTCCAGCGCGCGCGTTTTCGCTTTTGCATTCGCGGCGATCGGATTGGCGTCGTCCGGCTCGTCGAGGTCGGCGATGGCGCGGATCGCGCTGTCGATCAGATCCATCTGGGTCGGGAACGCGTCGCGAAACAACCCCGACACGCGGAAGGTGATGTCGATCCGCGGCCGCTTCAATTCCGACAGCGGGGTAATAGCAAAGCCGGTAACGCGGCCGGAGGCCTCATCCCACAGCGGGCGGGCGCCGATCAGCGCCAGCGCCTGTGCGATATCGTCGCCGCCAGTTCGCATGTTGGCGGTGCCCCAGGCCGACAGCGCGATGCTGCGCGGCCACTCGCCGGCATCCTGCCAGTAACTTTCGACCAGACGTTCCGAGGTCAGCCGCCCGATCCGCCATGCCGACGGCGTCGGTACGGCGCGCACATCGACGGCAAAAAAGTTGCGTCCGGTCGGCAGCACATCGGGCCGTCCGCGCGTCGGCGCGCCGGATGGGCCGGGTTTGACGAAGCCGCCGTCGAGGCCGCGCAGCAGCGCCGCGATCTCGGCATCGCCGCAGGCGTCGATCGAAGGGCGCAGCGTGTCGCGGATCCAGGTCAGCACCGCAGCGGTTCGGGTCCATGTGGGATCGCAACAAAGCGGGAGATCTCTTCCCTCTCCCCTTGTGGGAGAGGGTGACTTCGCGGAGCGAAGTCGGGTGAGGGGGGACGGAGTTTCGTTGCGTTGCGCCCCCTCACCCGGCACGGACTTCGTCCGCGCCACCCTCTCCCACAGGGGGAGAGGGGAAGGAGGCAAGGCTTCGTTGCGTAGCGAAGAGTATGAAGAAAGAGAGTCATCTTTCGTCATCTCCGACACCAATCGCAGCGCCAGCATCTCGATGCGTTCGACGGTGTCGCCGTGGGTGCGCCATGGCGAATCGCTGATCCCGGCGAGAACGGCGGGCCGAGGGCCATCGTAGCGCGTGGCGAGATCGCGGGTCAGCGGATCGAACTCCCCGAGACCAAGATCGGCGGCGAGCGCCCGATGCAGCGAAGTGTCCTGTGGCCGCGTCTCCGACCGCGGCAGCCGGGCGATCGACACCAGCAGGTCGTCGCGTTGGCTTGCTTTCGGCGAACGCCCGAAGACATGCAATCCGTCGCGGATCTGCATTTCCTTGAGATCGCAGAGATGCGCATCCAGCGCGCGCAGCGCATCGTTAGTAGAAGTGTCACGCGTGATCGCCACGTCGGAATCGAGTTGCTGGGTGCGTGCGAGCGACAGAATGTCCTCGGCGATCAAACTCGCGCGTTTCGGATCGAGATCGGCAGCGAGCGCGTATTCATCGACCATCGATTCCAGCCGCGCCAGATCGTCGTGCAACTCGGCGCGCGTCATCGGCGGCGTCAGGTGATCGATGATGACGGCTGCCGTGCGGCGCTTGGCCTGAATGCCCTCGCCGGGATCGTTGACGATGAAGGGATAGAGATGCGGCACCGGTCTCAGGATCGCGTCCGGAATGCACGATGCGGAAAGTCCCGTGCTCTTGCCCGGCAGCCATTCCAGATTGCCGTGCTTGCCGAGATGAACCATCGCCTGGGTTTCGAACGCGCGACTCAGCCAGAGATAGAACGCGAGATAATGATGCGGCGGCACCAGATCGGGATCGTGATAGGTGCTCTTGGGATCGATGTTGTAGCCGCGCGCCGGCTGAATGCCGACGACGGTATTGCCGAAGCGATGGAGTCCGAGATGGAACGCGGCGTTCGTGACATGGGGATCGTTGGCCGCGCTGCCCCAGCGGGCTTCAACCGCCGCGCGAACCGTCTCCGGGAGCGTCATAAACGCCGCTTCATACTCGGCCAGCGGCCATGATACGCCGCCACGGCGCGCGGTGCGGTCTTCCAGCGCGTTGGTCGGGCCCTCCTGCAAGCGCCGCATCATGGCGGCGGCATCGCCCGGCGCGCCATTCGTGTCGTAACCGGCAGTGCGCATCGCCTTCAGAATGCCGATCAGGCTTTCGGGCGTATCGAGCCCGACGCCGTTGGCGAGCCGGCCGTCGCGATTGGGATAGTTGGCGAGAATGATCGCGGTCCGGCGCTGGTTGATCGAGGTGCGACGCAGGGTAACCCATGCCGCCGCGAGGTCCGCCGTGGCGGCGACGCGATCGGGGACCGGCCGATAGACCGTCGGCGCAAAGCCGGTCCCGGTCTTGCCGCTTCGTTCCTTGAAGGCAATGGCGTGCGCAAAGATGCGGCCATCGACTTCGGGCAGTACCACATGCATGGCGAGATCGCGCGGCATGAGGCCGCGGGTCGAATCCAGCCAGCCCGCATGTGACGAGCCGGCCAGCGCCACCTGCAAGACAGGACAATCGAACGCCGCCAGCGCGCCGGAATCGT
The DNA here is from genome assembly GCA_018240625.1 of Pseudomonadota bacterium. Taxonomy (GTDB): domain Bacteria; phylum Pseudomonadota; class Alphaproteobacteria; order Rhizobiales; family Xanthobacteraceae; genus Nitrobacter. The sequence goes on along the minus strand of JAFEFK010000936.1, from coordinate 10,119 downwards.
CGCTCGCGGTCGCGGTCGCGAATGCTGTCGCATTGATAATGACATCGGGCGGATGCGCCGCCAGCGCCGCGCGCAGGAACGCTAGTGAGCGCTCGTCCTTCAGGCTGGTGATGAAGACCGGAACGGGCGTGAGTCCCCTCGCATCGAGCGCGTCGCGCAGCGCTGCGATCGGCGCGGTGTCTGCGCCGGCGACCAGCGCGCGATAGAACAGCACGGCCGCGTTGGGACGAGCGTCGAATATCGGTTCGCGCGGCCAGAAGCCGGCCGGCGGCATCGGACGCGCGGGGGACGGCCGTTCGGCACGGTCTATCAGATGCGCAGCGTATTGCAGAGCAAGTTGCGCGTTGTCCGCGCCGCCCTCGACGCAATAGCGCCAGAGCTGGTGCGTCGCTCCGGCATCGACGGTGCCGCGCGCGGCGAGGCCGGCGTTCCATGTCGTTTCGCCGGGAATGCAGGCGAACAGGGCGCCGCGCCGCAACGCATCAGCGCGCAGGCTTTCGACGCCGTGTGGCCAGTAGCTTTCGCCACCGAGCATCCGCAGCAGCACGATCTTCGCCGCGCGTAATGTGCGTTCGACATAGAGATCGACGGAAGCCGGATGGCCGAGCGCCAGCAGGTTGGTGAATCCCACGCTGGGGAAGCCGGCGGGCAATTTGGCATAAGCCGCCGCGAATGCCGCGAGGTCGCTGTCGGCCGCGGAGAGCACGACGATGTCGGCCGTGTCCTGCCCGAGATCGCGGGCCACATCGCCGTCGTCGATGACGCCGCTATCGTCGAGCTTCAGGTGCATGAGCGGAGAGATGCTCGAGTTTTCAGTCCGGTCCTTGATCGGAGCATTCCGGAACGGGCAGCCTGCTCCCTCTCCCGTGGGGAGAGAGTCGGGGTGAGGGGGTACAGTCTCACTGTTGGCGACGCCCCCTCACCCGGCGCCATAGCGTGTCGAAGACGCGCGTAACCGCGCTTATGGCGCCGACCTCTCCCCGGTGGGGAGAGGTGATTGCGCATGTGTGGTGGCCGCGTGTTCATTTTACCCCACCAACACCCGCCGTGCGGCGGCCTCGTCGAATCCCTTCAGGCCGATCACGACCAGATGTTCGGCCTGACTGACGCCGGGCCGCGCGAACGAGAGATCGACCCGGCCGCCGACACCCTGCACAACGACCGGCGCCGCCTTGCCGTCGATCCGCGCGTGGCCCTTGACGCGCAACACACCGGCGAGGCCGAGCGCGTCGCCGACGCGGGCACGCATCGCCTCGATGCTGCCGGCGGTGGACGGCGTCACCACGATGCTGTTGAAGTCGTCGTGGTCGTGCTCTTCCTCTTCGCCGTGATGGCCTTGTCGTGCGGCGAGATCGTCCTCGGCGACGGATGCGAGGCCGATCAGGACCTGCGGCGCCAGCGTGCCTTGGGCGCGAACGATCGTAACGCCGGGCCGCAGCGCCTTCTTCAGTTGCGTCTCGATGTCAGCGAGGTGCTGCGGCGAGACCAGATCGCTCTTGGACAACACGGCGAGATCGGCGCAGGCGAGCTGATCCTCGAACACCTCCTCGATCGGGTCGTCGTGATCGAGCGAGGGGTCGGCAGCGCGCTGCTGCGACACGGCGTCTTCGTCGAGCGAAACGCGCCCTTCCGACAGCGCCAGCGCATCGACCACGGTGACGACGCCGTCGACGGTGGCGCGGGTGCGCACGGCGGGCCACGCGAACGCTTTCAGCAGGGGTTGCGGCAGCGCCAGTCCCGACGTCTCGATGACAATGGCGTCGAGCGGCGTGGCGCGCGACAACAGCTTGTCCATGGTCGGAACGAAATCGTCGGCGACCGTGCAGCAGATGCAGCCATTGGTGAGTTCCACGATATCGCCGGGCGCGCAGGCTTTCGCCGCGCATTCCTCGATGAGACCGCCGTCGAATCCGGCGTCACCGAATTCGTTGACGATCACGGCAATGCGGCGGCCATCGGCCTGCGTCAGCAGCGAGCGGAGCAGGGTGGTCTTGCCGGCGCCGAGAAAGCCGGTCAGCACGGTGACGGGAACGCGGGTCATTTCAATTCTCCTGAACAGATGGACGCTTCAGCCAGAGCGGCAGCCCGGCCGCGACAAAGACGACATTGGGGACGGCGGCGGCAACAATTTGATTTAGCCGGCCCTGCGCGTCGCGGAAGGCGCGGCCGAGCGGTGTTTCCGGCACCAGACCCATGCCGACTTCATTGGAGACAAACACGATCGGATGCTGAGCGACGCCGAGAAACCGCGTCAGCCGCCGCGCCTCGACCTCGGGATCACGCTCGGCATGCATCAGGTTGGACAGCCATAATGTCAGGCAGTCCACCAGCACCGCATGGCCGGTCCTGCTTTCGCGCGTCAGCACGTCGATCAGCGCCAGCGGCTCCTCCACGGTGTGCCAGCCGTTGCCGCGCCGCTTGCGATGCTGCGCGATGCGCGCCTTCATCTCGTCGTCGCCGGCATCAGCAGTCGCGAGATAGATCGGCGCGAGCCCGCTGTCGCCGACTAGCGTCTCGGCGAAGGCCGATTTGCCGGATCGCGCGCCGCCGAGCACGAGTGTCGTCGCAAGCGCGCTCATTTCGGCGGCCGTCCATCGTCGGGCGACCAGCCAAGCGGCGGCACGCGCGCGATCATGCCTTTGCGAAGCACCTCCGCGCGCTCGCGCCATGCCACCAGGCCATAGTCGGATTTGCGATATGATTGGACAAACGATGTCAGCGCGGCCGCGCCGCTTGCGGTCTCGAGGTCGCCGAACAGGAATGTGTAGCCATCGGCGCTGGAGACGGCGACGGTGGCCGGCCGCTTGCAGACGCTGAGACATTGTACGGGACGGACCATGATCGAGCCATCGAGCGCACCAAATGCGGTGGTGACCGCCGCGAACATGTCAGGGCCGACGACAGCGCCTTCCGGGGTCTTGCAGGTGATGCACACACTGACAACCACCGGCGCAGCGGGCGTCGCGCGCGCCGGTGAATCGGCCATCGTGGCGGTTATGGACGTGTCGGCGGGGGTCTCGCGATCCATTCCGTGCTCGAGCAAAAGCCCCTTGTCCGGGCTGCGAGCTTTGGTGGGTCGCGCCGACGGCGGTGGCCGTCGAACCCGCTCCCGTCCGGTGCACCCCGCCCCGACGCCTCCAAAGCACAAATCCTGATGGCAGGTCTCCTGGCTCGCGGGTCGTTGCCGGATCGCCGCCTTCCCGGGATGAACCCAGTGGCCTCGGCGAAGGCTCGTCGCTTACAGTTGCGGGGGCAGCGCCGGCGTTGAAGGCTCGATTAAGAGCTCTCGCACCGGCTTCCCTTTTCACCTTCCACGGGGAAGGACCATCGGGCGCGACGCTAGCCGCAGGGCTCTCAGGGGTCAACTGGCGGAGTGGTTCGGAAGTTCGCCACGCGGTGCGCTGAGAAATCAAGCGAACGTCGGAATCGCGACGCTTGCCAGTTGACCGGATCGCGCATCTTGCGTCAGGTGCGGGCGAGAGGTGCCGTTCCGATGTCCGTTCCCCTACAATTGCCGCAGGTCCAGCCGCTCGACCGCACGCCTGAAGCCGGGCTGCGCGCGCGCATCGACGGCAAAGCCAAGCCGCCGGGGTCGCTGGGGCGGATCGAGGATCTCGCCATTCGGCTGGGGTTGATCTGGCACCCTGCGGAACCCGGCGCCGGGAAGAGCGTGCTGCTCGTGTTCGCCGGCGATCACGGCCTGACGCAGGAAGGCGTGTCGCAGTACCCATCCGAGGTGACGGCGGCGATGGTCCGGACATTTCTGGCCGGCCGTGCCACGGCCAATGCCTTCGCGGAAGCGGTTGGGGTTGACATCAAGGTGGTGGATGTCGGTGTCGCCGCCAATCTGCCGGATCATCCCGGTTTGATCTCAGTTAAAATCCGCCGGGGCACCGGCAACGCCGCGCGAGAGCCTGCAATGTCGGGCGATGAGGCGGCCGCAGCGCTCAAGCGCGGGTGCGATCTCGCGGTCGAAGCGATCAGAGGCGGTGCCGAACTCATCGCCATCGGCGAAATGGGCATCGGCAACACCGCATCTGCCGCGCTGCTGCTGCATCGGCTGGCGCCTGCATCGCTCGATCTCTGCATCGGTCTTGGTGCCGGACAGGACGACGCGGGCCTTGCGCGCAAGCGCGCCGCGCTGGAGCGCGCGGCGGCGCGCAGCGACGTGACGGCGCCATTCGACGTGCTCCGTGAATTCGGCGGGCTTGAGATCGCCGGCATGGCGGGAGCTGTGATCGGCGCGGCGTCGGAACGTCGGCCTGTCATCGTGGACGGATTCATCTCAAGCGTAGCGGCGCTGACTGCGATCCGGCTGTGTCCGGCTGCGCGCGACTACTGCATCTTCGCGCACCGCTCCTCCGAGCGCGGTCACGCCATTCTGCTCGACGCGCTCGACGCGACGCCTTTGCTTGATCTTTCCCTGCGTCTTGGCGAGGGCACCGGAGCTGTTCTCGCCGTGCCGCTGCTGCGCGCGGCGGCGCGGTTGCTCACGGATGTCGCAACGCTGGACGACGTGTTGTCGGGGAAGATCTAGATGGGGGAGGTTGACCATTTCCGGGATGCGTGGCGGTTTCTCACGATCGTGCGTACTTCGGATTCGTCGCAGCCGTTCGATGCGGACTGGCTGGCGCGTTCGCTGAAATATTTTCCGGCGGTCGGTATCTGCATCGGGGGTGTCTCGGCGGCGGTGTGGCTCCTGGCTGACCGGATCTGGGGCGACACCATGGCGGCGTTGCTCGCGGTCGCAGCGAGCGCGATCATGTCGGGCGCGCTCCACGAAGATGGCCTGGCCGATACCGCCGATGCATTTGGCGGCGGATGGAGCGTCGAGAAGCGTCTTGCCATCATGAAGGACAGCCGCATTGGCACGTATGGCGCGCTGGCGCTGGGGTTCGGCGTTCTGCTGCGCGTCGTTGCACTTGCCGCCTTGCCGCCATGGGCCGGCGCAGTCGCCCTGGTCGCGTGCCATGCCGTGGCGCGAACAACGCCTGCGGCCGTTCTTTCGCGGTTGTCGTACAGCGGCGACGCGGCGGCGATGAAGGTAGCCTATGCGCAATCGCCGCTGCGAACCGCTGAGTGGCGTTTGTTGTCGATCATCGCTGCGGTCGCTGTGCTACCGCTTGCCTTTGTGTCGTTGAAGGCCGTCGTGACAGGTCTTCTGCTCGGATCCATTCTGGCCGCGGGTCTCGCGGTATGGTCGCGCAAATTGATCGGCGGTTATACCGGCGATGTGCTGGGCGCGATCGAACAGGCATTTGAGATCGGTTTCCTGCTGGGCGCCGCCGCCGCATTGAGCAGTTGAATTTTTTGCAGAGCGCGTCTTTTTGTTGCCTCTATGCGGTCATCGAACTGCGACATACGCCGGGTAAGTCAACCTGACTGAAGATTTAAAAGTCAGGCGAATCAAGGATATGACTGCGAAGTACGATACCGCGACGCTGACGGCGCTCCGGCGCACGCTGGACGACGTGTTGCTGGATCAACGGTTTTTGCGCTCGCGCTCGGTTTCCGCTTTGGAAATGGCGGAGCATTTGCTCGCGCTGGCAGCGAAGGGTGAACGCAGCGAACAGCGCCTGAAAGTATCCGCGCTGCGGATGCTCGACGGAGCGTCCAACAAGCCCGCCGCCTGATTTGCCTGACCCGAAGGGTTTGCCCTACAGCGCCCGCATGCGAGGTGCGTCCGCCGCATGGGGAGCGGCGCCAAGCGCAACGCGCCGCTCCACCACTGCGTGGTGGAATTGCTCCAGCACAAGACTGAAAGCGGATAGGCCGCCCTCTTCGATCAACCCGTCATCGTAGCAGGCAAGTGTTTCCCGCAGCAGATCGTCGGCTTCGCGCTGCATGGCCGCCAGATCGTCCAGTGAATTGATGCCGCGTACCTTGGCAATTTTTTCAAGGAGTTGGTTGCGGTGCTGCGTGTTTTGCTCCTGCTCGTCGCGGTTGAGATAGTGACGCAATCCGGCAATGCCTGATCCGAGTCCGGAGAGAAGCAAGACCGCTGCCCAGAGATAATCGCTGTATTTCTCGAGAAAAGTGCGCTCGGTACCGTCGATGTAAGCCGCCGCTCCAGGATGCGCGGGCAATGCCGCGTCTTTGTCGGTGTCCGGCTTGGCGATCCGCAACGCACTCGGCAATTCCTTCGCAAGCAAACGTCGCGCGGCGAACAACTGACGGGTGAGCGCGCCGACAGTGGTTTCAGACAAGGATTTCGGCGCAACGATCAGATGATTGACGCCGACCGTTTCGATCTTGTCGGCCGGTCTTGCCGGGGAGGAACTGAAAGAGCTGCCGGAAATCTCTTCCGACTCATAGCGCGAGTGCCGCTCGGCAATGGCCTCCGATACATCGATCGGAAGGAACTTCGGCTCGCCCCTGAGTTTCGCAGTCATGGCGATGGCTTCAGCGGTGATCTTGCTGTCAAGCGGGCCTACCGTCATGAACGCATCGAGCGTCGGATCGCGGATCATATCTATGATGTTGGCAAGGTCGTATTTGCTGACCGCGACCTTGTCGGGGTTGACGCCGGATTCAGTGAGGATGACCCGGAGTAACGTCGCATTGGACTGACTGCGGCCAACGACACCGATGCGATGCCCGGCCAGATCGCCGATTTCCTTGACCTTCGGCGGCGGCTCCTTCTTGGCGTTTTTTGTTTTCACGCCGGGCGACGACCATAACACCACGACGTTCTTGCGCAGGATTGCGACCGACTCGGCATCGGCAGGCATGTCGAGGTCACCGCGAGCGACGGCGAGATCGGCCTTGGCCGCACCGAGCAGCGCAATGCTTTCGGCGGTTCCATCCGTTGTAACCACCGAGAGCCGAACCGCACTGCGATCCCGCTCGAAAGTTTTCGCCAGCGCCTGGATGAGTTTCTGATCGCCGCTCCCGGCGGGTCCGACCGCGATCCGCAGCGTCACCGGCCGCAGCGCGTAATATGCTGCGCTCGCGGCGATGGCAAAAATGAACAGGCCTGCAAGCAGCGCCAGCAGCGCCGTTTGCTTGCGGCGGCGCGGGTTGGACGGGAGCTTGTCGCTGCTATCGTTCGTTGAAGACATGTGACCGCCGCTTCAGGCCTCGATCCTAGCCGATTGCGAGCCTGGAATAGCCAAAGGATAACCTGAGGATAGCACGCTTTCGGTCGGTCGGGTCGCCGCCGATCAGGTCGGTGGGTCACATCCTTAACGCCGGACCTGTCTTGAGGAGCGGACACCCGGGAGCGCCGGTTTAGCCCCGGGGGGACCATCTCGCGGGCAATTGATAGGGAATGCCCTCGAACGCGTCGGCGCCGCGGCCGATATGCCCAATCGCATCGATCATGACGCCGTTGCGGCTCAGGAGATCGTCAGCCAGTGCGACCATCAGCCGGTTCGGCGTCGCAAACGGCGCACGCCGCCGCAACTCATTGGCCAGATCGCGCTCGCAACCGGGGTTGCGGTCGCACGTCATGATATAGGCCGCTGCGCTGGAGCGGCTGATCCCGGCCCAGCAGTGAATCAGCATCGGGTGAGCGCCGTTCCAGCTTCGGCCGAAGCCGAGAATGGACAAGACGGCCTCGTGGTCTGGCATCACGAACTCAGGCCTGGCTTCGACAATGTCGTGAAAGGCCAGATGCAGGTGTCGCTCAGGGGTCAATCCGTCCGTCGCGCCGACGGCCGATCCCGGCGACAGCATGGTCAGCATGTCGAACGATCCAAGACTGGCCGCGACGTCGCGCAGCCTGCTCAGCGAACTGACATGGATCATGGCTTCGTCGATCGCGGTCGCAGCTCCAGCCTCTTCAACCGGCAACCACCGGCCCCCCGGATTTTTTCCATGCATCGATACCGCCCTCGATATGCGCGGCATTGGTCAGTCCCGCGTCCTTTGCCGCGGTGACGGCCATGGCCGAACGCTCTCCGAAGGCGCAGAAGAACACGATGCGCCGCCCGGTTGCGGCAGCAACCTCGCGCAGCATGCCGCCGGGTTTCAGATTATCCGTTATGTCGGGGTAGGGCGCGTGCAACGCGCCGGCCAGCGTGCCGTGCTTTGCGCGTTCGTTGGCCTCGCGCAGATCCACCAGCAGGATGTCGGGTTGGCCGAGCCGGTTGATCGCTTCGCGGGCGCTGAGCGAAAGACCCTGCTTCGCGAGGCTGTCCTGCTTGAGACCGACATGCATATTGGCCGGGATCACCACATCCATCAGCTTGGGATTCGGCAGTTTCAGGTTGCCCATCAGCTCGATGTAGTCGTCGATCGAACGTACCTGAAGCCGCGGATTGTAGCGCTTCTCCTCGCCGATGGTGGAGACCGTGTCGCCCTTGTAGTCGTGCGCCGGAAATACCATGGTTTCGTCGGGCAGTTTCAAGAGCCGGTTGAAGATCGAATCGTACTGGGCGCGAGCGCTGCCGTTCTGGAAATCGGTGCGGCCGGTGCCGCGGATCAACAGCGTATCGCCGGTGAAGACGCGATCGCCCATCAGATAACTATAGGAATCGTCGGTATGGCCGGGCGTGTACATCACGTCGAGGCTGATGCCTTCGATTCTGATCTTGTCGCCGTCGCTGACCCGCATCGACACCACGTCGGCCTTGGTCTGCTCGCCCATCACCGTGACGCACTGGGTGCGGTCGCGCAGTTCGCCGAGACCGGTGACGTGATCGGCGTGCAGATGGGTGTCGACCGCCTTCACCAGCTTGAGGTCGAGCTCGCGCAGCAACTGGCAGTAACGGTCGACCTTCTCGAGCACAGGATCGAGGATCAGCGCCTCGCCTCCGGCGCGGCTCGCCAGAAGGTAGCTGTAGGTGCCGGAGACGCTGTCGAACAACTGACGAAAAATCATGGCTGGCCTCGTCGTCATTCCCGCCGAACGAAGTCGTTCGGCTGCGAGGAGCCGCGAAGCGGCGTCTCGAAGGATGCGCTCCTGGCGCTCCCATCCTTCGAGGCTCGCCGCAAGGGCGGCTCGCACCTCAGGATGACGCGCATCCCCTTAAAAATCCAGCTTGTCGCGGATCGCGTCCAGCCCCGCCTTGGCGCAGGCCTCGTCCTTGTCGCCACCGGGAGCGCCGGACACGCCGATGCCGCCGAGCAGCGTGCCGCCGGCCTCGATGACCAGCGCGCCGGCCAGCATGGCGATATGCGGCATCCGCGCCAGGTTGGCATCCATTGTGCCGTCGCGGACCATTTTGGCCAGTTCGGACGTGTCGCGGCGAAAACTCAACGCCGTGTAGGCCTTGGCGGTGGCGATATCGGCCGCGGGCAACCCGGCATAGCGGTCGCGCAACAGCACCTGCGGCTGGCCGAAACGATCCACCACCACAACCGCGACCTGAAAGCCGTCATCGCGGCATTTCTTCATTGCGGTCTGCGCGGCTTCCAGCGCGACCTCGGGCGTCAGCGACTTGTATGCCACGGTCGCGTCATCGCCGGCATGGGCGGAGGCCGAGCTAAAGATCAAGCCCGCGAGCGCCATCGCCGCTACAGTGGACTGGGCGCGTCGTCCCTGCGAACGCAGTGACCCATAACCGCCGGCGTTTCTGTGCATCAGATGTATCAGCTGCTCCGCCATACCCAATCTCCTCGACGTATGGGTCCCCGCTTTCGCGGGGACGACGCAACAATGGCTCGATCGCTGGCGGCGGTTGCCAGTCCGGCGTCAGGGACGAACGTAGCTCCAGCCTTGCTCCTGCAACTCCATCAGGCGCACCACGCCCGAGGGCACGATGGTCGCTTCGGGCAGGATTGCAATCGGATGGCCTTCCTTCTTTTCCATGCCCTGCTTGGTGTTGTTGCAGGCCGAGAACTGGATCTTGCCGGGGAACGCGAAATCCTTGAGGTGCTTGATGCGGTCCTTCACCGGCGAGGTGTCGTCGCGCAGCATGTTGAGGCCCGGTCCGTAGGTTACGATGTCGACGTCCACGTCCTCGTTCTTGCTGCGATAATATTCGACCACGTTGGTGGCGTTGTTCAGCGCGAGGTTCATGACCGCCGGATCGTTCTGATCGACCTGGATGGCGATACGGTGCTTTTGTTCGGCGGCGTGGACGGGCGAAGCAAGTGAAACAATCGCCATTATCGCGGCGACATGAAATATCTTACGCATGAAACGACTCCTTTGAAGCGGGTTGACCTTTCGGC
>JAFEFK010000935.1 GCA_018240625.1 Pseudomonadota bacterium | reverse complement strand
GGTGGCGCTGGGGCTGTCGCTGATTTTCAGCGTCGGCGGCATCGTCAACCTCGCACATGGCGCCTTCTACGCGCTCGGGGCATACGCCTCGCTGGAGATCGCCAGATATACCGGATTTGGACCTTCGGTCGTGCTGTCGCCGATCGCGGTCGCCCTGCTCGGCATCCTGTTCGAGCGGTTTATCCTGCGGCGATTCTACTCAGCCGATCCGGTTCTCAGCCTGCTCGTGACATTCGGCCTTGCGATGCTCACCGAACAGCTCATCCGGATCATATGGGGCGCGTCGCCGCTGCCGGCGACGATCCCGCCGGCCTTTCGCGGCTCCGTCATCGTCGGCGACTTCCTGTTCTCGCGTTATCGCCTGTTGCTGCTTGGCGTGGTCGCCGTGGTTCTGCTGGCCATCTGGCTGCTGCTGCAAAAGACGGCATTCGGACGCGTGGTGCGTGCGGGCATCCAGCGGCCGGACATGGTTGCCGCTCTCGGCATCCGGCTGCAACCCTATATGACCGCGATCGTAATGATCGGCGTCGGAATGGCTGCTCTGGCCGGAGCTTTCTTCGCCCCGATCACCATCGTGCAGCCTGCGATGGGCGCGGAAATCATCAACGTCGCCTTTGTCGTCGTGGTCATCGGCGGCCTTGGCAGCTTTTGGGGCGTCGTCCTCGCCTCCTTCCTGGTCGGTGTGGTGCGCGGCATCACCATTCATTTCGCGCCGGCCGCCGGTGAAGCGTCGATCTACGTTCTGCTCTTTCTCGTGCTGATGCTTCGTCCCCGCGGACTCCTCGGCGAACGCATCGAGAAATTCGAATGAGTACAACTGCTTTCGTTAACCGGTACCGGCCCCTGCTGATCGCCGCGATCGGGTTGATCGCTTTGCCGCCGCTGATGCAGGCGCTGGGCCTGTCGCTCAATACGGCCATCGCGATCGTGGCGCTTAGTGTCGCCGCCATGGGCCTCAATCTCTGCGTGGGCTACACCGGACTGGTGTCGTTCGGCCACGCCTCGTGGTTCGGCATCGGCGCTTACGCCGCCGGCTTGATCCAGCTCCATGTTTTCCCGAACGAAATCTGGCTGCCGATCCTGATATCGATGGTGGTCGTCGCCGTCCTTTCGGCCGCGACCGGCGCGCTGATGTTGCGCCGCCGCAGCGTCTACTTCTCCCTGCTGACGCTTGCCTTTGCGGCGCTGATCTACACAGTGGCGTTTCGCTGGAGCGACGTGACCGGCGGCGAGGACGGCCTCGGAGGCCTCAAGCGCGGCGCCATTGGACCGTTCTCCCTCGACAATTCGCTGTACTACTACATCGTGACGTCGATCATCGCGTTCGCCGTCCTTCTGTTCCTACAGCGATTGACGCGATCGCCGTTCGGCCATGTGCTGGTCGCCATTCGCGAAAATGTCCAGCGCGCATCGTTTCAGGGCTATCGGATCGAGCGCTACAAACTCGCCGCCTTCGTCATTTCCGCCCTCATCACCGGGCTGGCCGGCACGCTGGTCGCGTTTCAGACCTACTTGGTGTCGGCCGAAGCCGTCTCGGTGGCCTTTTCGGGCGAGTTGCTGGCAATCGTCGTCATCGGCGGGATGCGCAATCTTCTCGGGCCGGCGCTGGGCGCGCTGTTCTTTATCCTGTTTCGCGAGCTGTTTTCGATCTGGACTCCAAACTGGCTGCTGTGGTTCGGCCTGATCTTCGTCGGCTTCGTCATTTATTCACCGGATGGTCTCGTCGGCATCTGGACAAAACTGCAGCGAAAATGGAAGCCGCTGCCGTCGCTGACGTCGGCGATGAGCAGGCGCAAGATTTACGAGGGATTGCCGTTACCCTCATTCCTGCGGCCTGAAGCGCCGAGCGGCCCGGCGCTGCGTGTCAGCGGAATTGCCAAGCAGTTCGGCGGCATTCAGGCCGTCAAGCACGCGGACCTGTCGGTCCAGTCCGGCGAAATTCACGCGCTGATCGGCCCGAACGGCGCCGGCAAGACAACACTTTTCAATTTGGTCTCCGGAATGTTCTCGCCGGACTCCGGCACCATTCATCTTCACGGCAAGGAGATCGGCAGGAAGCCGCCGCACGACATCTGCGACGCCGGCCTTGCGCGCTCCTTTCAGATCACCAACCTGTTTCGCGGACTGTCGATCCGAGAAAACCTGCGGCTCTCGCTGCAGGCGCGCCATGGCATCGGCTTCAATTGCTGGCGCGACGTCGACAGCTACGGCGGGGTCGACGCCGAGACGGCGGAACTGATCAGGTTCCTCAGCCTCGAGGGAATCGAGGATATCCTGGCGGGCGACCTGTCGTATGGCGGCCAGCGGCTGGTCGATCTCGGCATCGCGCTCGGCTGCAAGCCGCAGGTCCTGTTGCTCGACGAACCCTTGGCCGGACTCGCGGCCGCGGAACGCGAACGCGTCGCAAGACTCGTGAAAAACATATCCGAGCGCGTTCCGGTTCTCATCGTCGAGCATGACATCGATCGCGTGCTCAGCCTGTCGCACGTCGTCACCGTGATGAATCAGGGTGAAGTCTTGATGAGCGGCGCGCCAGACGCCGTCCGCAACAATCGCCGCGTTCAGGAGATCTATACGGGAACAGGCGTTCCTTCCGTCAAGCACAGCCGTACGCCCGACGAACAGCAACGTGCGCGCGAGGTGCTCAAGGTGTCCGGCGTGAATACCTTCTACGGGAAGAGCCACATCCTGAACGATGCGTCGCTCGACGTTCGTCAAGGCGAGATCGTCGCGTTGCTGGGGCGGAACGGCGCCGGCAAATCCACGCTCCTGAAGTCGATCGCCGGTCTTGTTCCGCCGAAATCCGGAACGATCACGCTCGGCGGCACGGAAATTGCCGGTCTGTCCGCTCCGGATATCGCCCGCCTCGGGATCGGCTACGTCCCGCAAGGGAGGGGACTCTTCGCTGGCATGTCCGTCGCAGACAACCTGTCGCTCGGCCGCCTCGCCCGCAAGACCGACGGCAGCGACGGCGTGGTCTGGACCGAGGAACGTGTCTTCGAATTCTTCCCGCGCCTGAAGGAGCGGATGAATGTCGCAGCCGACTATCTGTCGGGCGGCGAACAGCAGATGGTCGCGGTCGCGCGCGCACTTTCAGGCAATGTCAAACTGCTGCTGTTGGATGAACCGTTCGAAGGGCTGGCGCCCAGCGTCGTACTGGACCTGTTCAAGGCGTTCGACCGGCTGCGTCAGCACATTGCGATCGTGATCGTCGAACACAATCTTGATCTCGTGCTCGCACTTGCCGACCGAGTCTTTGCGCTCGAGCGCGGCGCGGTCTTCCACGAAGGCCCGGCCAAACAACTTCTGACAGATATCGAGTATCGTAAGAAAATCCTGTGGCTTTGAGCACCGTGCGCCACAAGCGGACTAATCGCCACTACTCGATTGCAATCCCGAAAGGCGAACAACGGACAAATTGAGGAAAGTCCAACTACCAATTTACCGACATATGCCGGTCACGAGCGACTTCCACTCGACGTAGGATCCGCCGGACGCGATGATCTAGCCCCTGGGCTTTAAGCAATAGAATATACGACGGAAACGTCGTCTTTATTCGATAGTGATGCCAGCCTTCTTGATGACCCCTGTCCACTTGGTGAGTTCACTTTTCAGGAAGCCGTCGAGATACTGGGGCTTCGCGCGATTGTCCGAAACGATACGCAGACCGACTTGCTCGAGAGCCTGACGCAACGCCGGCGTATGCATCGCCTCGACCATGGCGTGATTGAGCTTGTCCACGATCGGCTGCGGTGTTCCCTTCGGAACGAAAAACGCGTTCCAAGTATAGGCCTGAACATCAAGGCCCTGCTCGATCGCGGTCGGCACTTGCGGCAGAGCCTGCGACCGCGAATCCGTGAGAATGGCGATCGGCTTGATCGTCCCGGACTCGATCTGGGGTTTCGCCGTCGTGATGATGTCGCAGAGATAATCGACACGGCCAGCCATGAGATCCTGCATCGCAGGATTGGAGCCGCGATAAGGCACATGCACGACATCCAGCCCCGCGACTGAATTGAGCAATGCGCATCCGAGATGGATCGCTGATCCCGTTCCAGCGGATACGTATTGCATCTTGCTGCCGTTCGCCTTGGCATAGGCGATGAAATCTTTCAGATTACTCGCGGGAAAGTCCTTGCGCGCCACGAGAACGAGCGGCGCGTCGAGAAATAGCCCGACGCTCGCAAAATCCTTCAGCGCATCATAGGGCGGCTCTTTATGGAGCGCCTGGCTCTGCACCTGGGTTCCCACGGTCCCTTGGAGGAAGGTGTAACCGTCCGGCGCTGCATGCGCGACACGCGTCGCGCCCGTCATGCCGCCGGCGCCGCCAACATTCTCGATGATCACCTGCTGACCGAGAATTTTGCTCATGCGCTGCGCGAACAGCCGGCCCGGCACGTCGTTCGGTCCGCCCGCAGCAAACGGGTTGACCATCGTCAGCGTTCGCGTCGGCCATTGCTGAGCGTGCGCCATGCCGGCAGCCAGCATGGCCGCGAGCGCGAAACCGCCGAATACCATCTTGCGCATTGTCATCATCCCTGTCGACGTCACGACGCCAGAACGTCCTGAATGCGGCCGCGAATAGCTTCCTTGTTTTCGATCGTGCAGTTCCGCTGCAACGATACGTCGAGTGCGATAGTCGCAGGCCGCTTCAGTACGACGAGCCGATCGCCGATCTCGAGCGCTTCGTTGATCGAGTGGGTAATGAACACCGCGGTCTTGCCGTTTTCCTTAACCAGCTTGAGGAATTCGGCACGCAGCGTACGGCCGGTCATCTCGTCAAGCGCCGAGAACGGCTCGTCGCAGAGCAGGATATTGGCATCGGTCGCGAAGGCACGTGCAATCGAGACGCGCTGGCGCATGCCGCCCGACAGCGCATGCGGATAGTCGTTCTCGTGACCGAGCAGGCCGAGTTTGCCAAGCCAGTGCATGGCCGTCTCGTTGCGCAGCTTCGGTGGAATATCCAGCATCTCCAGCCCCAGCCCGACATTCTGCACGGCAGTCCGCCAAGGCAGCAACCTGTCGTTCTGGAACACGATTGCAATCTTGCCGCGAAAAGCATCGAAATCACGGAACGGATTGCGGCCATCGACAGTGACGATGCCGGAGGTCGGTTCGGTCAACCCGGCGATCATGTTGAAGATCGTCGACTTTCCGCAGCCAGTCTTGCCGAGCAGCGCCAGCATCTGACCCGTCCCGACGTCGAGATCGAGCCGGTCCACCGCCGTAAACGAGCGGCCGACGCCAAACGCCTTCGTGACCTGATCGAGCCTGATGATCGGCTGAGCGGCAGTCATAAGGTTCGCTCCGAAACCGCGCGATAACGAAAGACGATATTCTCGATAAAGGTCAGA
Organism: Pseudomonadota bacterium; assembly: GCA_018240625.1. Taxonomy (GTDB): domain Bacteria; phylum Pseudomonadota; class Alphaproteobacteria; order Rhizobiales; family Xanthobacteraceae; genus Nitrobacter. The sequence goes on along the minus strand of JAFEFK010000935.1, from coordinate 2,224 downwards.
ACCGCTTGCGCGATCAGCACGAAGAACACGAGTTGCAGCGTCCAGGCCAAAGCGCCGGCCATGTCGAACACCTGCTGCTGTTGCAGCAGCTCGTATCCCACGCCCCCAGTCGCACCCACGAGCTCAGCCACCACGACGACGCGGGACGCATTGCCGAGATTCACCTTCCAGGCCGTCATGATGTCCGGCAGGATCGCAGGGATAATCATGACACGAAACAGCTTCGCGCGTGTCGGACGAAAGCTCATCACCATCTCGGTCAGATCGCGCGACATGCCCTGCAGCGCGCCGAGCACCTGGAACGTGAATGAGGGCAAGGTCGTCATCACCATGATGAAGAAGATGCGCGGCTCGACACCGTGAAACCAGATGATGGCGAACACCACCCAGGACAGCGCCGGAATGCCCTGAAACAGGGTCAGGATCGGCGACAGGAAGCGGTTCGCCGATTGTGAGCGCGCCATCACGACGGCCAGAGCCGCTCCGATGAAGAAAGCGCCTGCCAACCCCGCCAGAATTCGCCCAATCGTCGCAAGCACGTCGCTGAGTTGATCCCAGGTCACCAGGATTTCAAAAACCCGCTTGAAGACATCGACCAGCGACGGAAACAGATATGGCGGGAAGAAACGAGATGCGATCTGCCACAGGCCGGCAACCACGATGAACGGCAGGATATAGGAGAACGCGCGGCGCCAGATTGCGCCGCGTGCTTTCGCTGCCTCCTGTGCCGCCTGCGGCTCGGACATCGTCATTTCATCGGTCCGCTATAAATTGTCCCATCCGATGGATCGGACGGCAGGAACGAGATAGACTTGCCCGCCGCGTAGACCGACTTGATTTCCTTGCGCATATCGGCGGCAGCACGGATGTTCATGCCGAGGCGATCGTTAGCACGGATCAGATTTGCCACGGCCTCGCGACCGTCATCGCTTCCCTTGGTCATGATCAGCTTGGCCGCCTCGTCAGGATGGGCCGTAACCCACTCGCCCGCTTCCTTGTAGGCCGCGTAGAGTTTCGGAATCAGGTTCTTGTGCTGCTCCGCCCAATCCACATGCGCCGCGACGCCGAGATAGGGAATGTTCTTGCTGCCGGTTGCCTTCTGCCAATTTTCCGTGATCTTCAGATCAATGGTTCGGATGTCCGGCTTCTTCGCCCTCAATGTGGTGTAGGCTGGCTCCCACAGTTGAACGGCCGACGCCCGATCCGCCAGCGCATAGCCGACGAGGCCCGGTGTTGCGGTATTGACCACCGATATCTTGCTGGTGTCGACACCCTGTTTGCGCGCGAACCAGTCGAACATGACGTAATTCGTCGTGCCCTTGGCGGCAGCAAGGTCCTTGCCTTCGAGATCCTTCAGCGTCTTGATCTCCGGCCGCGACGTCACCACCGCACCCCAGAAATCGAACAGGTTGAAAAGATAGGTCACCTTCACACCGCGGATATCCGCAAGGCCAACAGTCAGGAGCGACGCACTGCCGCCAAGCTTAAATTCTCCGGAATTGAACTGTGCCGTATAAGCATCCGGTGTGCGCTCCTGGAAATCAATCAAAAGCCCGTTTTTCTCATCGAGCTTTTGTGCCTTGATCACCGGTGGCAGGAACGCGCCGAGCGACGGTGGGCCGAACACGACAATCGACAATTTCTCAAGACCCTGTGCGGCGGATGCCGACGACAACATCATGGCCATGATGGCCGCGCTCAATCCAATCCGAATCCGCCTCATCTCACCCTCCTCCTCTGCTTGAGGCTTGTTTTGCCTCGTTATGTTCTCGTGCCACTACGCTGCCATCAGCCTGCCGCCCCGCTGATGGGCGACTCGAATTCCTTGCGAAGGGCGACGAAAAAACGCCCGATCAGATGCTTCGAAACGCTTGCGAGGATGCGCTGTCCGACGCCTGCGACCAGGCCACCGATCTCCCCCGTGCCCTTGTAGACAAGCCGCGACGCTCCCTCGCCGTCCGGCTCAATGTCGAACCGCGCCGTCCCGTTGCCATGGCCGAGCGTGCCGGCACCGGAAACGCGGATGCTGCAGCTTTTCGGCGCGTCCTTGTCCGAGAGCTGGATTTCACCTTCGAACGATCCGCCAACAGCCGCGACGCGGAGCTGCATCTCGACCTTGTAGTTATCAGGCGCAATCTCCGTCATGCTCTTGCAGCCTGGAACGCAACGCGTCAGCACCGCCGGATCGTTGAGCGCGACCCACAGCGCATCCACCGACGTCGGG
>JAFEFK010000934.1 GCA_018240625.1 Pseudomonadota bacterium | reverse complement strand
CTGTGCGGGATCAGGCGACGGCGACCCGCGCTGGATGGTGAGGACGCAGCAGTTGCTGGATCGCTTCGGCAGGCTTTGCCGCGCTGAACAGATAGCCCTGCATTTCGCTGCAGCCGAGCGCGCGCAGCGCCTCGCGCTGCGAGCTGGTCTCGACACCCTCGGCCGTCGTGGTCATGTTACGCGCGACGGCGATATTGACGACGGCCTGCACGATGGACGACGACCCGTCGGGTTCGACGATGTCATTGACGAAGCAGCGGTCGATCTTGATCTTGTCGAACGGAAACCGCTGCAGATAGCTCAACGACGAATAGCCGGTGCCGAAATCGTCGAGCGCGATCCGCACGCCGATCGCCCGCAACTGATGCAGGATCGCGAGCGCGATTTCATCGTCGCGGATCAGAACGGCCTCTGTGATTTCAAGTTCGAGGCGGTTGGCCGCAAGCCCGGAGGCCGCCAGCACGCTTGCGACCTTCAACGGCAGGCCGTGGCTTCTGAATTGAACCGGCGAGACGTTGACCGCGATCTTGATCTGATCCGGCCATGTTGCAGCTTCAGCGCATGCCGTCGCCAGAACCCACGCGCCGAGCTCACCGATCAAGCCGGTTTCTTCCGCGACAGGAATGAATTCGGCGGGTGAAATCATGCCGCGTTCGGGATGACGCCAGCGCAACAGCGCTTCGCAGCCGGTGACCTTGTCGTCGCGGAGGCTGACCAGCGGCTGATAATGGATTTCGAAGCCGCCCTCGCAGAATTCGCCGCCGGTAATTATTCGCCGCAGATCCATTTCCATCTGGCGCCGCGTCTTGGCTTGCGCATCCATTTCGCGTTCGAAGAAGCGATAGGTTCGCCGCCCGTCCGCCTTCGCGCCATACATCGCCAGATCGGCGTTCTTGAGCAGTTGATCGAGATCGGTGCCGTCCTGCGGCGCCAGCGCGATACCGATGCTGGCATCGGTCGAGAGCTGATGTCCAAGGCATTCATAGGGCGTGCGGATTTCATCATGGATTCTCTTGACGAGGTCGGTGACGTCATCGGGGCTCCGGATCGCGGTCTGCACGATCGCAAATTCGTCGCCGCCGAGCCGCGCGACGAAATCGGTCTCCCTGATGCACTTGCGCAGCCGCCTGGCCACGTTCTTCAGCAATTCATCGCCGACGGCATGTCCCACTGAATCGTTGATGCTCTTGAATTCGTCGATGTCGATGTAGAGTACCGCGAACTGCTCGCCGCGGCCGATCCGCTTGATCTCCTGCTCGAGCAGCTCGTGGAACAAGGCGCGGTTGGGCAGGTCGGTCAAGGCATCGTAGTGGGCGAGATGCAGGATCCGGTCGTTGGCCTGCTTGCGCTCGGTGATGTCGTCGACGATGTTGACGAGATACTGGGGCTCGTCGTTGCGGTCGCGAATGATGATGCGCTGCGAGGTGATGAAACGCGGGCCTGCGCCGCCGATGTCCCATTGCAGATCGTCGAGGAACTGACCGTCGCGCGATTGTACGGCGTCGTCATCGGCTTGCGTGATCTTGTCGGCCATATCCCGGTCGAAGTGGTCGTATGCGGTCCCGCCGATGATGACGTCGCGCGTCGCGCCGAACTGCCCTTCGGCGACGCTGTTTGCGAGAACGTAGCGCCGATTGTGGACGTCCTTCACCGTGATCTGCGTCGGAATATGGTCGATGATCCGGTTCAAGAAGGCGCGGTCCCGGTCGCGCTCCCGCTCAAGATTTTCGCGCTCGGTGATATCTTCGTGGGTCGCGACCCAGCCGCCGCCCTCGACCGGGCGATTGGTGATCTGAACGGAGCGGCCATCAGTGGTCTTGATGACGACCACGTGTTCGCGCGCGGTGTCGCGCAACGTGTCCCGGCAGTATTGATCGAGATCGCCGCCGAAGGAGCCGGTGGCTTGCCGGTGTTCGATGGCTTCACGGAATGTGCAGCCTGGTTTGATGACGTCGGGCGACAGCCCGTACATCTCGATATAGCGGCGGTTGCACACGATCAGCCGTTCCGACGAGTCGAACAGCAACAAGCCCTGTGACATGTTGTTGATCGCGGTATCGAGGCGGGTTTTTTCCAGTTCCAGTTGTTCTTGTGACGCGCGGTGTTGCCTAGCCAACTGGCGGACGATCATAAACAGGATGATGACGATGATCAGCGCGCAAAGGCTGGCAACGCCGATCAGGAATCGCGTCTGCTCGCGCCAGTCGGCCAGCGCTGTATCCATCGTCGTGGTCGCGACGATCGAGATCGGGAAATCCCGCAGCTTTTGAATCGAACCCAGCCGATCCATGCCGTCGACCGGGCTCGTGACCCGCATCGTCGCGTGATTGCCGGTTATATCGATCGACTGCAGCAGCGGTCCTCTCTTGAAGTTCTGGCCGATCATCTGCTTGATGCGGGGATAGCGGGCCAGAAGGGTGCCGTTATTGTGGAACATGGAAATTGCGGAATTTTCCCCGAACGCCACGGTGGAAAAGAACCGCTCGAACTGCTCCGGCTCGACGCTGCGTGTCACCAGCCCGAGGAATTCTCCGTTCGCGCCGGTCACGCGGCGGATGAACAGGGTCTTCCACGTTCCGGTCACGCGGCTGATCACCGGCGCGAGGATTTCCCGATTAGGCGACGGGTCGTTCTTCAGCGTTTCGAAGTAGGAGCGATCTGAAACGTCGGTGCCGGCCAAAAGCTGGGAGGAGGATGAATTGATCAGTTTTCCGTCCGAGTTCACGAGCGTCAGGTCGCCGGTGTAGGAATCGCCGGTCTGCGATCTCAGCATCTCGTGGACGTCCGCACTGGACATCATGCGTGAGAAATCTTCGGGCGTCCTGACGCCGACGGTCCGCATATAGGTCTCGATGCTGCGCTGGATTCGCGACAGTTCTTCGAACTGCTGGTCGAAATGGCGCGCCAGCACCCGAACCGTATTATCGAGCTGGTGTTCGCTGGTGGAGATTGCGCGTTCGCGAAAATTGCTCACCGTAATCGTGGTGCCCACGGCAATGCCGGTAATCAGCAGGCCGCCGCACAGGACGAGCCAATGAATGGGGCTTCGCTGCACCAATGACTTGACGGCGGCAATGCCGGCAGTCCACAGCATTGAACGACGACGATCGGCGTTCGCGCGGCATTTTCCAAGCTGTTCTGCCATGACCTCCAAAGTCCTTCTGGAGGATTTGGATACCGCGCACAAATGGAAGCCGCGTTAGCAATTCCAGTTAGCGAAGAGTTAATGCCATGCGTCCGGTGGACCGCGCACGCTTCAAACGATCCTGATTGCAATGGCTTGGAACCCGTTGATATACAGCGCCGGTAAGCCAGCGTAGCGCTGCGGCTCCGCGGAAAGGGAGCGTTGTCTGCCTCGATGCCATCAACAGGAAATTCATCCAGGAAGACTGCCTTCGTGTTCGCGGGCGGCGGAAGTTTCGGCGCGATCCAGGTCGGCATGATGCAGGCGCTCGCCGCCCATGGGGTGACGGCGGATCTGGTGGTCGGATCGAGCGTGGGCGCGTTGAACGGCGCCTATTATGCCGGTGTCCCCACGCTTGACGGCGTCAAACGGCTAGCCGACATCTGGCGCGGCCTGCGCCGGGAGGACGTATTCCCGGTGTCCACGAGAACGCTGCTGACGTTTCTCTGGCGTCGCGATTTTCTGATCTCGCATGACGGCGTGCGCAAATTGATCGACGGTCATCTGCCGTACAGAAATCTGCAGGATGCGAGGCTGCCGGTGCATATCGTCACCACCAATATCGTGACTGGCGGCAGCGTTGTGCTCTCGGAAGGCTCGGCCGCCGAAGCCATTGTGGCGAGCACGTCGATTCCGGGCGCGTTCGCACCGGTCAGGCACAACGGCCTGTATCTGGCCGACGGCGCGATTTCCAGCAATACGCCGATCAAGGTCGCGCTTGAGAAGGGCGCGACGCGGCTGATCATTCTGCCGACCGGCTTTGCCTGCGCGGGCGAGGCGCCGCCGAAAGGCGCGGTAGCCAACGTGCTTCATGCCGTGACGCTGTTGATCTCGCGGCAGATGATCGACGATCTCGAATACATCGATCCGGCTATCGAGTATCACGTCGTGCCCCCGCTCTGCCCGCTGGTCGGCTCGCCCTATGATTTCTCACGGACCGACGAGCACATTGCGCGGGCGACCGAGAAAACCGAACAATGGATCGCTGGGGGAGGCCTCGAGCAGAAGGGCATTCCCGGTGAGCTTCGGCCACACGATCATTAGAGCGGGGCTGCGTGGTGCTCGCCGGCGAGCACCACGTGACGCGCGCATCGAATGCATTTGATGAAATCTTGCAATTCATTCGATATGAGTTCCGTTTGAACCGGTAGCTGACTCGCAGCGTCCAAATCGAGGAGGGCGCTAAATTTTTGGTCGCTAGGCGAGCAACGGGAGGTTCAAATGCCCGGACCCGGACGAATCGCGGAATTTACGAAAGTCCCGACATCGGCCAAAGTCGCTCGGCTTTTCAATTTCGATATCGCTCAGGACAGGCTCAAGCCGGAGCATAAGACCTGGTTGATTCAATTCGCCATACCGTTACTTCGCAATGGCGGCAGCATGTCGATTATCGGACTGGCCAGCACGACGGGAACGGATTCGTTCAACAGCAACCTGTCAAAGCAACGTGCAGATTCCGTCATCGCGTTCTTGCGCACCAATCTCCCCAAGGGCTTTGCCGTTCAGTTTGAGCTGGCGCTCGGCGAAGAAGCCGCGCGAATTGCGGGGCTGCGCGATAATGTTGAAGACGAGAAATGGCGTGCGATCATCGTCAGCGTCTGGGACAAGCCTGTCCCGCCGCCGCCACCTCCTCCGCAGCCTGCACCTGCATGCAAAAGGCTCGTCATTCGCGCAAGCGATGGTGTCGGAATTTACGTGTTTTATAACGGTCCCGGCGATCACAAAATCATACAGCAGGTAACGAAGGTGAAGGCGTCGCCCGGCTACATCAAGAATTGCGCGACCGACTTCGAGAAAAAGGCCACGTTCCTGGCTGGCCGGCGGTCGAACCCGATTGTGTATGAATATGCGAGCGATCCCGGCAGCAACGTCGTCGGAGAGGTTGTCGGGCACTTCTTCACGATCAATCGATTCAGAATCGTTGCGTCCGACGCGGATCTTAAGCGGCTGCCGTCCGGCATCAGCCTGAACATGTTATCCATCGATGCCATGCTCAGTGGCTATACATTCGGCGGCCCGCACGGCGATACTTTTATTTCGCTGGGAGGCAAGGTGAGGTTGTTCGTGTCCGATGACGAGATGCCCGGCACGACACGCATCGCATACAGTTCCGAAGCTGCTGAAAGCTATGATGTCGCCACGGATGTGTTCGGCCAAATCGTAGCCCACACCGGAACATACGCCTCCAGATATCCGAAGCGGGAATCAGGTCTGAGTGTCGGTGAGATTGTCAAAGATGGTGCCAAAAAGGCTATCAAGGACAACCTCCCGAAGGCGGTATTGGAGGGGTTGGGCCCGTTGGTGCTTCTGTTTTAAGCGCCAAGCAGCCTGCTTGACACCAACCGCCGGAACCATTGCTTGCAGCGCCGGAGACGGGTGACCTAAAATCCGTAGAGCCGTGCGGGATTGTCGACAAGGATCTTTTTGCGAACCGCAGCGTCCGGCGCCCACACCGGAAGCTGATTGAGCAGGCGTCCGTCGTCGATTTGGTGGAGCGGCGTTACGTCGGTCGGCCTGCGGCCGGGCGGCGTCACCGAGTCCGGATGTGGCCAGTCCGTGCCCCAGACGATGCGGTCGGCGTTGGCGTCGATCAAGGCGCGCGCCAGCGGCGTGACGTCGGCATAGTCAGGTGCAAGTGTCGAGGCCCGGTAGCCGCCGGAGATTTTGACGTAAGCTTTGCCTGCGCGCAGCAGGGACAGCAGATCGCCGAATCCGGGTTGGTCTATGCCTTGCGCGGCCAGCGCGCCACCGAAATGATCGAACACCACCGGCACCGGTGAGGACATCACGATGTCCTTGAGTGCGGCGATGATCGCGGGACTTGTGTACATCTGCACATGCCAGCCACGGGAAGTCGCGCGCGTCAGCGCGGTCTGCAGGCGTTGCCGGGCAACCGCTGGATCGTTGTTTCCTCCCGTCGCGAGATTCAATCGCAAGCCGCGGAAGCCGGCTGCATTGAGCGATGTTAGTTCCTGCTCGCTGGTTGTCTCGTCGATCACGGCGACGCCGCGGGCATCGCCTCCGCGCGCCTGCATGCCGAACAGGGTCGCCGCGTTGTCCGGACCGTAGATGCTCGGCGTCACGATCACGACGCGCTGAATGTGCAGGGCCTTGTGAAGCGCCGCCATTTCCTGCGGCGAGGCCAACTCAGGCGTATAAACCCGACCTGCAAAAAACGGAAAGCGGCCGGGGTCGCCGTGAATGTGGGTATGACAGTCGCATGCGCCGGCGGGAAGATCGAAATTGACTGATGTCGCGGGTTGCGACGCCTCGGCAAATCGTAGCACGGACATGGGCAAGGACTTTCGCACCGGACGATGAGGGTCAGGTCGTGGGGATCGATAATCGCGAGGCCGATGCCGCTTCGCAAGGCGCGATGGTGAGCGGCAGCGTTGCAAACCCAGCAGCCGATAAGGCTTGATTTGCGCGCCTTGCGATGGTGGATTGACCGTCCCGCCCGCTGGAAAATTCAGAGCATGAGCGTCCTGTTCTCGCCGTTCAAACTGCGCGATCTCAATCTGCCGAACCGCATCGTCGTCTCGCCGATGTGCCAGTACTCCGCGGTTGATGGCGCCGCCACCGACTGGCACATGATGCATCTGGGCACGCTGGCGCTGTCCGGCGCGGCGATGCTGTGCATCGAGGCGACCGCAGTGGAATCCGTTGGCCGTATCACACCGGGCGACCTCGGCCTCTATGACGACACCACCGAAGCGGCGCTGAAGCCTGTCCTGGACGGTATTCGCAAGCATTCCAAAATCGCGGTCGGGATGCAGTTGGCACATGCCGGCCGCAAGGCCTCGAGCCGCGAGCCATGGAATGGCGGTCAGCAAATCCCGCTCGCGGAAGGCGGCTGGACCGCCGTTGCGCCGTCGGCCGTTGCCCACAAGGACGGCGAACTGGCGCCGCAGGCGCTCGACGATGCCGGGCTCGATCGCATTCGCAACGCCTTTGTCGATACCGCGCGGCGCGCGCTGCGGCTCGGCATCGAGGCGTTCGAAATTCACGCGGCACATGGCTATCTGCTGCATCAGTTTCTCTCGCCGATCGCCAACAAGCGCACGGACAGGTACGGCGGCTCTCTGGAAAATCGCATCCGGTTTCCGCTTGAGGTGTTCGAGGCAGTACGCGCGGCGGTGCCTGCCGGCATTCCGGTCGGCATCCGCGTCTCGGCCTCCGATTGGGTCGATGGCGGTTGGGATATCGAGCAGACCATTGCCTTTGCGCGCGAATTGAAAGTGCGTGGCGTCGACTGGATCGATGTGTCGTCGGGCGGCGTGTCGCCGTTGCAGAAGATCGCGCTCGAGCCGGGCTATCAGGTGCCTTTCGCCGCAGCGGTGAAGGCCGCCACGGCGCTGCCCACGATTGCCGTCGGTCTCATCACCGAGGCGCAGCAGGCGGAGGATATCGTAGCGTCCGGCAAGGCCGACATGGTCGCGCTGGCGCGGGGCCTGCTCTACGATCCGCACTGGCCCTGGCACGCTGCGGCGCAACTCGGCGGCACGGTGAGTGCGCCCCCGCAATACTGGCGCTCGCAGCCGTCGACGCAGAAAGCGCTGTTCGGCGAGACCGCGTTCGGCGCGCGCTGATCGCGGCCGGGCTACGGTGCAATTGTTGCGAGACACGCTCTCGCAGAGTGCGTATCGTTTGATCTGCACCGATCTGACACTGGAGCCACTATGAACCAATTTGCCAAGTCGATGGCCGCGCTGGCGATGTGCGCCGCGTCTTTTGCGACGTGTACGCAGGCGTCCGCGCAGAGCTGGCCGTCCCACATCATCAAGGCGGTGATTCCTTTCGGGGCAGGCAGCGCCACCGATGTCGTTCCGCGCGCGGTGTTCGACCGGATGTCGGCCGAACTCGGTCAGACCATCGTGGTCGAAAATCGCACCGGCGCAGGCGGCTCGCTCGGCACCGCCATCGTCGCCCACGCCACACCCGACGGTTATACGATTCTGGCGCATTCCTCGGCGCTGGTCATCGCACCCAGCCTTTACCCGAATCTCACCTACGATGTGACCAAGGATTTGTCGTCCGTCCTGATGCTCGGCTCGAGCGTGAGCGTCATGATCGTGCCAACGTCGCGGCCTTGGAAAACGGTGCAGGAATTCCTGGAGGCCGCGAGAGCCAAGGATGCCGTCATCACCTTCGGTTCCGTCGGCATCGGCAGCGCGACCCATATCGCTGCGGAGAAATTCCGGATTGCTGCCGGGTTCAAGGCGACCCACGTTCCCTATCGCGGAGGAGCCGAGGTCATCACTGACATCATGGGCGGCCGCATTGATTTTTATTTCTGTCCGCTCTCGACGGCGTTGCCGCTGATCCAGGACGGACGCGTGCGCGCACTTGTGGTGTCCTCTCCCAAGCGTGTCGCCGACCTTCCGGATGTACCGTCGCCTGTCGATATCGGCCTCAAGAACGCCGACAGCGTCAGCTGGTTCGGCGTGTTCATGCCGTCAAAAACGCCGCGCGACATCATCGACAAGTTTCATGCTGCCGGCGTGAAGGTGCTGGCGGAGCCGGAGATGCAGGCCAAGCTGAAAAAGCTTGCGGTCGATCCAATGCCGATGACACCGGCAGAGATGGATGTGTTCGTGAAACAGGAGCTGGGTTCCAACGCGGCGCTGCTGAAGTCCGTGGAAATCAAGCACTGACGGCGACAAGTTGATGGATGCCTCGTCCGGCGATAGCCTGTGCGGAAGTGGCGTGCTAGCGGTGCGCGCTACTGACAGGCGCTGACGGGGAATCATGATCGAGGCAGTCATCTGGGATTTCGGCGGCGTGGTCACGACGTCGCCGTTCGAGGCGTTCATGCGTTATGAAGCCGCGCATGGACTGCCCGCCGATATCATCCGCCGCACCAACGCGGAAAACCATCTCGAAAACGCCTGGGCCAAATTCGAACGCGCCGAGATCGATGCCGCGACCTTCGATGAACTGTTCGCCGCGGAATCGCGCGCGCTCGGCGCGGAGGTGCGCGGCCGCGACGTGCTGCCGTTGCTGTCGGGCGATTTGCGGCCCGAGATGATCGAGGCGCTGCGGCGGGTGAAGCTGTCCTTCAAGACCGGCTGCATCACCAACAACCTTCCCGCCAATGCCATCGGCAGCAAGAGCGGCCGTTCGCTCTACGTCGCCGAAGTGATGGCGCTGTTCGATCATATCATCGAGTCGGCGAAAATCGGCCTGCGCAAGCCCGATCCGCGCATCTACCGGATGATGGTGGAGACGCTCGGCGTCGATCCCGCCCGCTGCGTTTATCTCGACGACCTCGGCGTCAACCTGAAACCCGCGCGCGAGATGGGCATGACCACCATCAAGGTGCTCAATGCGCCCCAGGCCATCGCCGAGCTCGAGGCCGCGACGGGGCTGTTGCTGCGGTAGCGATCGTTGTTGGATGGAATCGCTGGGGCAGCTCTTGCACCTCTCCCCACCGGGGAGAGGTCGACCGGCGAAGCTCTCGCGGAGACGGTCGGGTGAGGGAACTCTTTCTTCTCGATAGATCGTACCCCCTCACCCCAACCCTCTCCCGCTGAAGTCGGATATATCCGACTTCAGAATTTTTAATGCCAAACTCGGGTGAACCCGAGTTTGGGTGGAGAGGGAGCCCGCAGTGCTTTGATGATCTGTTTTCACGAACTGCCATGCTTAGTTGTCCCATACTGGACATCTGCGTGGCAGGCGCGTAGCTCAGAACGGCGGTGCGGGTCGCCAAATTCTGCAATACGAAATTCCTGCGACATGAAGTTCTTGCGTTATCAAGTTCAGGTACACTGGAGTGGACATCGTGACGGACCATCGGCCGGCGGCTTCAATCGAAGCGGTGGAAAGCGGCCTCGCCGCGCAGGGCTACATCGCAAGCCGCCAGATTGCGACCGCGGTGTATCTCGCGGCGCAGATTGAGAAGCCGATTCTGGTCGAGGGTCCGGCCGGTGTCGGCAAGACCGAACTGGCCAAGGCGATCGCCGCCTGGCGCGGCCTGAAGATGATCCGCCTGCAATGCTACGAAGGACTCGACGAGGCGAAGGCCCTCTACGAGTGGAAATACGCCAAGCAGCTTCTCTACACGCAGATCCTGAAGGACAAGCTCGGCGAGGTCCTGGGCGGGGCTGCGACCCTGCATGCCGCGCTGGCTCAGTTGCATGATTTCGGCGACGTGTTTTTCTCCAAGGAGTTCGTCGAGCCGCGACCGTTGTTGCAGGCGCTCGAACAACCCGCCGGTTGCGTGTTGCTGGTCGACGAGATCGACAAGTCCGACGCTGAATTCGAATCGCTTTTGCTCGAGATCCTGTCGGACTTTCAGGTCACGATCCCTGAACTCGGAACGGTGTCAGCCATAAAACGGCCAATCGTGATCCTGACTTCCAACAGCGAGCGCGATCTCGGCGATGCGCTGAAGCGGCGCTGCCTGCACCTGCATATCGGCTTTCCCGAGCAGAAACTGGAAGAACGGATCGTCGAAAGCCGCGTGCCCGGCATTTCGCAGACGCTGCGCAAGCAACTGGTCGGCTTCATCGGCGAGATCCGCACGCTGGATCTGAAGAAGCTGCCGTCGGTCAGCGAAACCATCGACTGGGCCCGCGTGCTGGTGCTTCTGCAGGCGTCCGAACTCGACTCGGAGATGGTCAAGGATACGCTCAACGTTCTTCTGAAATACGAGTCGGATATCGAAGCGGCGTTGCCGCAAGTTTCAACCTTCGTCGCCAAGGCTGCGCGTCAGAACGTGTTCGGGTGATGGGTATAAGCGTGCAACGACGACTTCTTCACCTCTCCCCACTGGGGAGAGGTCGACCGGCGGCGCGCAGCGAAGACGGTCGGGT
>JAFEFK010000933.1 GCA_018240625.1 Pseudomonadota bacterium | reverse complement strand
AAATGGCCAATGCCATAAGAGACAGGTTGTCGATGGAAAACCCCGCCAGCCACATTCCCGCACACGTTCCCGCCAGCGCCAGCGGGACCGAAACTCCCGCGGCTATGGTCGGAGTGATCCGGCGCAGGAATACATAGACGACGACCATCACGAGAAGCGCAGTTGCCAGCAGCGTCCATTGCATGTCGTCGACGCTGGCGCGAATCGTTCCGGTTCGATCGACCAGGGTCGATATTTCGACGCCAGCGGGGATCCACTGTTTCAGCTGCGGGATCATTGCCTTGACCCGATCCACGGTGTCGATGACGTTGGCGTCGCCTTGTTTGGTGATCTGGATCAGCACTGCCGGCTGCTTGTTGAACCACGCAATCGAACGGCTGTTACGCGTGGCATCTTCGACATCGGCGACGTCCGAGAGGCGGACAAAATTTCCGTTGGAACTCTTGATAACGATGTCGCGGAATTCGGCCGCCGTTCGCATCTGCTTGTTGATTGACAACGTCTCGCTTTCGCGGCCACCGTTGAAGATGCCGACCGGCCCCAGCGGATTCGCATTCACAATCGCAGTCCGAACATCGTCGGTCGCGATGCCCGCGTTCGAGAGCGCCACGGGATTGAGCGCGATCCGGACAGCCGGCTGATCGGCTCCGCTCACGGTGACCTCGCCAACGCCCGGAACCTGCGAAATGCGCTGGACGATCACAGTGTCTGCCACGTCGTAGATGGCGCTGGTCGACAGGGTTTTTGACGTCAGCGCCAGCACGAAGACGGGCGCCGCGGCGGAGTTGGCTTTGCGAAATTTCGGCAGTGTCGGCAGATCGCTCGGCAAGTCGGCGAGCGATGCGTTGATCGCGGCCTGCACGTCGCGCGCGGCGCGGTCGATGTCCCGCCCGATGGCGAACTGCAACTGAATACTGGTAGCGCCCAGCGTACTCGTGGAAGTAATCTGGTCGATGCCGGCGATCTCGCCGAGGCGCCGTTCCAATGGAGCGGCCACAGTCGATGCCATCACCGATGGGTCCGCTCCCGGGCGGCTCGCCGACACCCGGATCATCGGGAAATCGACGTTCGGAACCGAAGCCACCGGAAGAAACTCATAAGCAACCACGCCAATCAAAAACAGGCCGATGGCCAGCAGCGTGGTGCCCACCGGCCGACGGATGAATGGCTCGGAGATCGAGGCCATTACTGCATACCCTCGGTCGCACCGGCAATCGGCGGCTGTTCCGATCCACCCGTCGGGACGGCCTGTTCGATCCGCCGATTGAGGCGATCCAGCGCCAGATAGATCACCGGCGTGGTGTAAAGCGTCAGCAACTGGCTGAGCAGCAGGCCGCCGATGATCGATATGCCAAGGGGAAACCGCAGTTCGGCTCCGGTACCGCTCTCAACCGCGAGCGGCAGCGCGCCAAAAAGCGCCGCCAGCGTGGTCATCATGATCGGGCGGAACCGCAGCAGGCATGCCTGTATGATCGCCTCGGTTGAAGACATGCCTTGATGTCGTTCCGCTTCCAGTGCGAAATCGATCATCATGATCGCGTTCTTCTTCACGATGCCCATCAGGAGAATGATGCCGATCAGACCGATCACCGACAGATCCTGTCCAAACAGCATCAACGCGAGGATGGCGCCGACACCGGCCGAAGGCAGCGTCGACAGAATGGTGATGGGATGGATGTAGCTCTCGTATAATACACCGAGCACGATGTAGATCGTGACCAGAGCCGCGAGGATCAGCCACGGTTGTCCGGCCAGCGATTTCGAGAATTCCGCCGCGTCACCTGCGAACACGCCGACGATGCTGGTTGGCATTCCGATTCGGGTTTCAATGGTCTTGACCCGCTCTACCGCGTCGCCAAGAGCTCGCCCCGGCGCGAGATTGAAACTAAGCGACGCCGCCGGGAATTGCGCCTGATGCGAAATCGCAAGTGGTGCCGTCGTTCTGGTCAACGTCGCAACCGCGGAAAGCGGCACTTGCGCTCCGGCCACGCCCGGAAGATAGAGCTTCGATAGAATTGACGGATCGCGCTGATATTGCGGCAAGGCTTCCAGCACCACGCGGTATTGATTAGCCTGCCCGTAGATCGTTGAAATCTGGCGTTGCGCGAAGGCATCATTCAGGGTGTCATTGACCGCCTGGAGATTGACGCCGAGCTGGCCCGCGCGCGCCCGGTCAATATTCAACGCGGCTCGCAGCCCACCCTCCTGCAGTTCCGAGGAAACGTCCCGGAAAAAGGGATCGGCGCGGAGCTCGGCGACAAGCTTGCCGGCCCACAGCGCAACTTGCGCGGCGTCGGTCCCCGTCAGCGTATACTGATATTGCGAGCGGCTTGACTGCGTGCTGATCTGGACATCCTGAACGGGCTGAAAATAAACCGTCATGCCGGGGATCGGGGCCACGCGCTGCTTCAAGCGCACAATAACGGCGGCCACGTCGTCGCGTCGATCGCCTCTCGGCGTAAGCGTCATCACCAGGCGACCAACATTTGTCGTTGGATTTACGGAGCCAGCGCCAATGACGGAGACCACGCCCGTGACGTCCGGATCGGCCTTTATCGCGTTAGCCACTGCGGTTTGGCGGCTTTGCATTTCAGCGAACGACACATCCGATCCGGCCTCCGTGACTGCGGTGATCGAAGCCGTATCTTGCAGAGGCAGGAATCCCTTGGGCGCGACGATGTAGAGGATCAATGTCGCGGCGATGGTCGCGAACGTCACAAGCAGTGTCGCGCGCTGATGCCGCAGCACCACCAGCAAGGTCCGATGATAGAATTCAACCATGCGATCGATCCCGCGGCTGATCATGGCCAGTCCCGGAACCTCGAATTCCTCCCCTGAGTGCTTCAATAGCCGCGAACACATCATCGGCGTCAGCGTCAGCGACACGACCGCGGACGTAATGACGGCGATGGTCAGGGTAAGCGCAAATTCGCGGAACATCCGCCCCACCAGCCCCGACATAAAGAGCAGCGGGATGAACACCGCGATCAGCGAGACCGTCAGCGAAATCACGGTAAAGCCAATCTCGCTCGCGCCACGGAGCGAGGCGTCCATGACACTTTCGCCATTCTCCATGTGACGGACGATGTTTTCGATCATCACGATGGCATCGTCGACCACGAATCCGGTCCCGATCGTCAGCGCCATCAGCGACAGGTTATCGAGACTGAACCCGGTAAAATACATGATGCCGAAGCTGGTAATCAGCGATAGCGGTAGCGCCACGCCAGCGATCAGCGTGGCCCGTAGCGAACGAAGGAAGAGCAAAACCACAAGTGTGACCAGCACCACGCTGAGGATGAGCGTGAATTGCACGTCATGCACGGAGGCGCGGATCGTCACAGTACGATCGCTGACCACCGTCAGCTTGACGCCGGCGGGTATTGTCCGCTGAAGTTTCGGAATCTCCGCCCGGATCTGCCGGACAACCTCGATGACATTGGCGCCCGGCTGGCGCTGAATGTCGATGATGACGGCCGGCGTGCCCTGATACCAGCCGCCGGTGCGATCGTTTTCGAGACCATCGACGATCTGCGCGACGTCGCCGATGGTGACCGGCGCGCCGTTTCGATATGCGATGATGATCGGCTTGTACGCATCGGCGGCCGTCACCTGATCGTTGGCGGCAATGGTGTATGCTTGCTGCGCACCGTCCAGCGATCCTTTTGGCCCCGAGACGTTGGCACCGGAAATCGCGGTTCGAAGGTCTTCCATCGAAATGCCGTAGGCCGCGAGCCTGGCAAGGTCGGCCTGGACACGCACCGCCGGCTTCAGGCCTCCAAGTATCGCGACGCGTCCTACACCCGAAATCTGGCTCAAACGCTGGGCCAAAACAGTATCGGCGAGATCGCTCATCGAGCGCAGAGACACCGTGTCCGACGTCAGGGCGAGCGTCATCACCGGTGCGTCGGCGGGATTTACTTTGGCGTAGGTCGGCGGGTACGGCAGGTTCTTGGGCAGAATACCGGCCGCGGCGTTGATCGCGGCCTGCACATCCTGCGTCGCGCCGTCGATATCCCGATTCAGATCGAATTGCAGGGAAATCTGGCTCACGCCAAACGAACTAGTCGACGTCATCGACGACAGCGACGGTATCTGTCCGAGTTGGCGCTCGAGTGGTGCAGTCAGCAGGGACGCGACCACATCCGGACTTGCACCCGGCAACTGCGTGGTCACTTGTACCGTGGGAAAGTCGACTTGAGGCAACGCCGAGACAGGCAATGCCCAATAGCCCAGCGCGCCGCCGATCAACAGCGCAATCCCGAGCAACGACGTTGCGATCGGACGACGGATGAACGGTTCGGAGACGCCCATAACGGTCAGCTCGCTGCTGCGGGTTCGATACTCAGCACCATGGTCCTGAAATCAAGGTTGGGCCTT
>JAFEFK010000932.1 GCA_018240625.1 Pseudomonadota bacterium | reverse complement strand
GACTCGAGGATCGCCTTGCCGGAGCGGAACGAGTAGATGAAATCCTCTTTTCGGAACGGCAGGGTCGCGTCGCGAAATTTCTGCTCGAGTTTGCGCCGCCGCTCGTCGAATTCGCGCGGCGCCGCGCCCTGGAACGAGAAGATCGACTGCTTTTCGTCGCCGACCGCGAACACGGTGCGCCTGACATCCTCGCGCGCACCTTCTCCGGTGGTGAATTCCGCGATGATGCGTTCGACGATGTCCCATTGTTTCGGGCTGGTATCCTGTGCCTCGTCGATCAGCACATGGTCGACCCCGCGGTCGAGCTTGTAGTGCACCCAGCCGGGCGATGTCTCATTCAGCATCGCCAGCGTCTTGTCGATCAGGTCGTCATAATCGAGGAGACCGCGCTCCTGCTTTTCGCGCCGGTAGTTCGCAGCCGCGGCGGTTGCGATGACGAGCAGCGATCGGGTGCGGTCGCGGATGTTCAGCGCGCGGCGGCGTTCCAGCAGGGAAATGACGCGCGTACATTCGCGGTCGAGCATCGCGGCAATATCGGGCCTGACGTCGCTGATCTTTTTCGTAACGAACGATTTGCGGCGCTCGGAATCGCCCGTCAGAAAGACGCTCAGATAGCGGTCGACCTGCGCGGCCTCACCGATCATGGCATGAGCGTCGCGCAAGCGGCTGGCCTGTGTCTGGTCCGTCGCGCCGCCGGTGTCGAGCAGCGCTGCCGTGGCAAGCCAAGCGTTGCGCGGCAGGTTCGGTCCGTTTACGATCTCATGCTCGACGTCTTCGATGCGGTCGGCGGGATCGACGCCGATTGCACCGGCGACCTCTCGGATCGCCTGGTCCACATTGCGGGTGTCGCTCCACGCCATGAAATGATCGCGGCTGAGACAGGCTTGACGCACCACGTCGCGCAGCGTCACGTCGGCGGCCGCGCCCATGGCGTATTGCAGCGCGCGGCCGGCGGGACTGTCCGGATTTTGCGAGGCATCGAGCATGACGCCGAGGCTCGCGCGCTCCATCATCTCGGTCTGGTCGCGCTCGTCCAGTACGGTGAACCGCGCCGGCACCCGCGCCTCGAACGGAAACTGTTGCAACAGCCGCGTGCAGAGCGCGTGGATGGTCTGCACCTTCAGGCCGCCCGGGGCTTCCAGCGCAGCTGCGAACAGTTTTCGCGCACGCTTGCGTGACTCGCCATTCGGCTTTGCGATTCCGTTGTCACGCAGCGCTGCGTTCAGCGCGTCATCGTCGAGCGTGACCCAATGCCCCAACGTCGAAAACACCCGCTCCGACATGTTGGCCGCGGCGGCCTTGGTGAAGGTGATGCAGAGAATGCGCGCCGGGTCGACGTCGCTGAGCAGCAGACGGATCACACGCTGCACCAGCACATGGGTCTTGCCCGAGCCGGCGTTCGCGGAAACGAACACCGACGTTGCCGGATCGGACGCGCGCTGCTGGCGCGCGGTGGCATCCGGGTGGACGGGGCGGGGCGCTTTCACCATTCCTCTATTCCCAGCCCGCCCGCGGCCGACCACTCCTTGATCCGCGCAAGATCGTCGTAGGTGCCGTAGCGGGTGGTCCACATCGGCAGGTTCAGCGACGTGTAGCCCTGTCCCTCGTTGTCAAAAGCGCGGATCAGCGCCGTCAGCTCTTCGAGCGCGCTATCGGCGGCTTCATCGGGGGTCCGGGTGTCGTTTTTGTTGCGGTCGAGATCGACCAATCTGGGTTCGCCGGGCGGATTGTTGCCGCTGAGGCGGACGTACACCAGTTCGCTCACCGGCGCTCCGGCGGAAATTCCCGCGAAGCCGCCGCCGCGCAGGATCGCGGATTCCAGCGTGAGTTGCGGCGATAGTCCCAGCCGCACCTGCTTGCTGCTTGGCGGAGTGCCCGTTTTGTAATCGAGGACCGCATAAGTGCTGTCGGTGCGATGCTCGATGCGGTCGGCGCGCGCGGAGAGCACGAATGTGCGGTCGCCGTCGATGGAAATGGAAATTTCGCCGCGCACTTCGGCGTCGATTTTCGCGACATTGATCCGCCGATCGGCCTCCCATTCCGCGAACCAGACCGCGATGCGTTGGAAGCGCGGCCACCACAATGCGCGCGCCTCGGGGCGTTCCATCAGCGGTGCGAAATGGGTTTGGCCGATGGCGCGCAAGACATTCGCCGGGTCGTCCGGCAAGGCCGTCGGGTATTCCTTGGTGAAATCGCCGAGCGCGTCGTGAATGGCCGAGCCGCGGTCGGCCGCCGACAGCGGCATGTCGACCGCATCCAGCGGCGCCAGCCGGAGAATGTATTTCGCATAGATCGTATAGGGATCGCGCAGCCAGTCCTCGATCGCGGTGACCGCCAGATGTGTCGGGCGCGCGGCGCGCGGCGGTTTTGGCGCGGGTTGCTTGACGGGCTCGACCTTGCCGGGCTGATCGAGCGCTTCGGCGTAACGAACGTATTTTGCTCCCGCTTCCAGCGCGGCGGTCCAGCGCGCCTCGCCCGCGACCGCTTCAAGCCGGTGCAGGAAGCGCGATGCTACCGCGGGTGCACCGCCGGATTTTGCGGCATGGCTGAGAATGACATCGCCGGCGCCGAGCATTTGCACGAAATCATGCGCGGAAAGACCGATGCGGCGTTCGGGAAGATCGAGCCCCAATTCGTGCCGCATCGGGCGGCTCAGCCACGGATCGTTCGGCGGCGCCGGCGGCCAGATACCTTCCACCAGACCGCCGAGGATGACGCGGTCGCAGTGCGTGAGGCGCGCTTCGAGCGAACCGTAGATTCGCAATCGTGCCGCCGTTGCCTGCGGCCGCCGTACGATGTGATCGCCGAACGCGGTCTCGAATACTTCGGGGTAGTCTGCGAGTTGCACGGTCAGGCCGCTGCGGTTTCCTGCCGCGCTGAGGTCATCGAACGCAGCCGCGAGCGCGAGGCCTTGCTGGTTGCCAAAGGCCGCAGCAATGCCGTCTTCGCCACGCGACAACGCGTCGATCGTCTGGCGGTGCAGCGCGGCGAGGGCGTTGAAATCCTGGGATCGCGGCGTGCCATCCTCTTCAAGTGGTGCAAGCGCGGCCTGTAGCGCCATAATCAGCGCGCGGGCGTCGTCGAGCGCCTGCGGTTTTAGCGCGGTGCGCGGCTCGGCGCGATGCAGCGACGAGGTCTCGCCGCGATTGAGCTTCTCCAGCTCGCTGCAAAATTGCGCGAATTCATCGTGTAGCCCCTTGCTCCCCGAGGGCGGCCGGGTGCCGCGCAGGATCGCCAGCTCCAGCGTTGCAATGGCGCGCGACCATCCGCCCATCGTGCGGCCGAGCCGGCACAACGGATGTTTCAGCAGCGCCAGCAGGGTCGGCGGCTCCAGACCGTTGCAGGCCGCTTCCGCCGCCAGCCGTGCGAAAATTCCCGCCTGGGTTTCCATCAACGCGTCGCCGCCGGAATCGTCGAACGCCAGATTCCAGCGGCCGAGCGCCGCCATGACCCGCCGCGCCAGTGCGCGATCGGGGGTCACCAGCGCGGCTGTCATGTCACGTTCGCGGGCCTCGCGCATAGCCGTGGCAATCGCGAGCGCCTCCATCTCGGGATTGGCCGCCGCGATGACGGCGAGGTTCTGCATTCCCGCCGAGATTTTCTCCGCAACATCGGCCTCGGCCAACCGCGTGTGCCACTGCGCCGTCGCATCCGACGGCCGCATCGCCTCCGACGTCAGCATCTCGCGGCCGGTGGGCGCAGGCGTGCCGAGCGCTTTGACCTCGTCGCGCGCGATGCCGAACCGCGCGAGCAGTCCGTGCAGCGCGAATTGCGGATGGCCGGCGGCCGGCGGTGAGCTGAACGCGCCGCCGGCATCCCGAACGCCGCCTATCAGGCGCCAAGCGTCCTCATCGAGATCGGTGTCGAGGCCAGGCAGCACGACCGCGCCTTCCGGCAGCCCTGCCATGACATGCAGCAGTTTCGCGGTCGATGGCATCGAGCCCGTGGAGCCCGCCGCGATCACCGGGCCGGAATGATGAGCGGCCAGCCGCGCGGCTTCGGCCTCGATCAAGCGATCGCGCCGCGCCGCCGGTTCGATTCTGCCAGCTTCCTCAAGATGGGCCGGCCAATAGTCCCTGGCGATCTTCAAAAAGTTCAGCGTGAGCTGCCAGTATTGGTCGAGTGCGTCGGGCACCAGTCCGTCGAGCGCGCGCCAATCGACGCCGCGTGTCGCCATGTCGTCCATCAGCCGCGCAAGATCGTCAGCAAGCGCCAACGTCGAGGCCGGGCCGCCGAGAACCAGCGGTGCTTGCGCCGGATCATCGGGCTTCAGTTGCTTCGCCCACGCGCCGATCAATCGCGCCAGCGCGAGGCGGCGCGCGAGTCCATCGAGTGCTGGCGGCAGGTCCAGCGTGGCCGCTCCCGGCGAAGCCGCCTGCGCAAAGGCAAGCTCGTCTTCATCGACGTCGCCAAGCGCGACAATGCGCGGCAGGATCACGGCATCGGCGTTCAGCACCTCAAGAAAAATCTCGCGCGCCATGCGGCCGGCGCGCCGGGTCGGCAGGTAGAGGGTCGCCTCGGCGAGACGTTCGGGATGCGCGCGCGGACGAAATCCCTCGATCAACTCGCCGTCGACCAGCGACGCAATGATGGTGCGCAAAAACGGTGCCGATGCGGGGACATTGAAGACGCGCATGAGAGATCCTGATTCGAAATCAGGCATAACATGACATGCGCGGCGATGGGCAGCTTTCCGCGAAAGGATCAGATGCCGATATCAGGCGACGCTGACGAGGAACGCCTTTTCGGCGGCCTGAACCGCCTCGGGCGTGCCGACGTGCATCCAGACACCATCGAGCCGCAACCCGAACAGGCGCTCCTGCTCGTTGGCGCGGTCGAACATCTTCGTCAGCGAGAACTTGCCCGTGGGTGCGCCGGCAAACAACGCGGGCGACATGATCGCGACGCCGGCATAGACGAACGGAACGACCTGATTTTCCTTGCGCCTGCGCAACGCGCCGTCCGCCAGCATCGCATAGTCGCCGCTGCCGCCATAGCCGATGCTGCTCGTGGTCGGCGCCATCAGCAGCAGGATATCCATCCGCGCGGGATCGAAGGCTTCGGCCATTCGCGTCAGATTGGGCCGCACGCCGTCGATCCACATCGTGTCGGCATTGAGATGGAAGAAGGGTGCGTCACCGAGCAGCGGCAACGCTTTCACAACGGCGCCGCCGGTGTCGAGCACTTCATCGCGTTCGTCGGATATGATGACGCGGGGATGGCTGCGGTGTGCGACGTGATCGATGATCTGATCCGGCAGATAGTGCACGTTGACGACCGCTTCGCAGACGCCCGCGTCTGCAAGTTTGTCGAGCACATGATCGAGCAATGGGCGGCCTGCGACGGGAACGAGAGGCTTCGGCAAATTGTCCGTGAGCGGCCGCATGCGCAGGCCGAGGCCGGCGGCGAGAACCATGGCTCTGGTCGGCTTGACGGGCATTCTCAGATCGGCCTCCGGCGCTTCTGGATCGTTTCAGGCGATTCGTATCATGGAATCGCATCGATTGCTCAGGCGATAAACGTCCAACATGACGCGCATGCGACACGAAGGTGCGGCTGGATTGAATGGGATCGGGATCGCTGCAATTAAGCGTCCGCGGTAGCGCCGTTGCGCCGGCCGGCTTTTTTCTTTTTGTCGTTCTGCTTCAGGAAATTGACGCCGATCTGGTCGCCGTTGACCCAGGCCAGCTCGCAGCGGCGGTAGGCGAGGCCGGTCGATGACAGCAACAGAAAAAATTCCTTCAGATGCAGGCCCTCAACGGATCCTTCAACGGTCAGCTTGGCGCCGGTTTCCGAAATATCTTCCATGGTGCAGTCGCGGCGCCACGTGCCGTCGATTCCCATCATATGCGCGCCGAAGCCACGTTCGAAGGTGACGCGTTCGCCCTTGCGCCGTTCTGTAGCCATCGGTTGCTCCGTCCGTCGCGAAGCCGCGCCGCTGCCCGGTTTCCAACCGCCGGAGGTTAACGCGCGATGGCTAACAAGCCGTAAAAATGCTGGTTTTCAGCTCGCCGGAGGGGGAACGTGGGTGTCATACCAGGTCCGGAACGCCGACAATGTGGGATGGGCCAGCGAGCGGGTGAGATAGGTCCAGATCCGGGGCTGATGGCGCAGATACTGCGGCTTGCCGTCGCGCCGGTTGAGCCGCGCGAACGTTCCCAGCAGCCGCGTGTTCCGCTGCGCCGACATGATGGCGTAGAGTTCGGCGAAGTCCGCGGGGTCGAACGCTTCGCCGGATCCGAGACGGGACTTCATGTAACGGGTCAGCATGGCGAGTTCGAGCGATTCCGGCACGTCGACCCGCGCATCCTGCAACAGGGAGACGAGATCGTAAGCAGCAGGTCCCAGCACGGCATCCTGAAAGTCGATGATGCCGACCTTTCCGGTATTCGGCCGCTGGTCGAGCCAGATCAGGTTGGGCGAATGGAAATCCCGTAGCACCCAGGTCTTCGGCGCTGCCGCCGGTTTCGCCAGCAATTCACGCCACATCGTCATGAACTCTGCGCGCAGCTCGCTGCTCGGCTCAATGCCGCGGTCGGGTAGATACCACTCCAGCATCAACCCGAGTTCGACGAGCAGGGCCTCGGTATCGAATACCGGGATGGCGTAGGTGATCTGCGGCGCGAGCGGCAGCGTCTCCGGCAGCGTCTCGCAATGCAGGGCGGCGAGCATGTCGGTCGCGGCCTGATAGCGCTCTGCGATCGGAGCGGGCGGTGTGCCCGTCACAAAACCCGCGCCGCCAAAATCCTCGGTGATGAGGAATCCCGTATCCAGATCGGCGTGATGGATCGCGGGCGCTGAAAAGCCGTGCTCGCGCAGGCCGAGCGCGATGGCGACGAATGGCTTGACGTCTTCGGCCAGATGCACAGCCGCGCTATACGACTTGCCGCCGTAGATCGCAGGCCCGTCGGGCCGCTTCGGCGCGTTCATCAGGATGAAGGTGCCGTCATTACGGATCAGTCGCGCGTAGGAACGTGTCGAAGCGTCGCCGGCCATGCGCTGTCGTTTCGCGTCGAGATATCCTGCGCCGTCGAGGAACCGCCGCAGCGCCGCGAGCCGCGCGACCTGCGCCGCGGCTTTGCCGTAGCCGGTAATTTCAGCGGCGCGGGCCGTCGAGCCGAGCGCCGGGCGGTGGCTGAACGCGATATCGATGCGGTCGGCGGGAAGCGCGCCGGGTGCCCGTTCCGGCCACTCGATCAGCGCCACGGTACCTTCGGGCAGCGGGTCGAGGCCGATCTCTTCGAGTTCGCCGGGATCGCTGACGCGATAGAAGTCGGCGTGCAGTAGCGGATAGGGCGGCAGGTCGTAATGCTGCACCAGCGTGAACGTCGGGCTTGGCACTTCGATCGTATCGTCGCCGGCGAGATAACGGATCATGGCGCGGGCCGCCGCGGTCTTGCCCGCGCCGAGGTCGCCCGTGAAGGTGATGACGTCGCCGGGGCCGATCAAGAGAGCGAGGTCGGCCATCAGATGCGCGGTTGCGGCCTCGTTGGCGAGCGCGGTTGCGAATGTCGACGGCCCTGTCATTCCGCGGCGTTGCGATGCGCAGCCTGATCGATTGGAAAGCTGCACGTCACCGTGGTGCCTTTTCCGACCGCCGACTCAACACGCACCTTGCCTCCGTGCAATTCCACGAACGAACGCACCAGCGACAGTCCAAGTCCTGCGCCGCGATGCCGCGAGCCGTTGGAATAGCTCTCGAACCAGTCGAACATTTTGTCCTGGAGGTTGGCGGCGATGCCGGGGCCCGCATCAGTAACCGCGAAAACCACGCTGTGCTCCGTCCGCCGCGCACTTACGGCGATCGCTGCATCCGGCGGCGAGAACCCAACAGCGTTGGCGAGCAGATTGTAAAGTACCTGAACGATGCGGCGTTCGTCGCCGGTGAAGTTGCAGATGTTGGGATCGACGTCGATCGTCAGAACGATGTGGTCGCGGGTCAGGCGGTCCTGAATGCCTTCCTTCGCGGCCTCGATGGTCTTGCGGATATCGACCGGCCCGAGTTCGAGCGTCATGGCGCCGGCGTCGATGGTCGCGAGATCGAGGATGTTGTTGGTCAGCGCGAGCAGCGCGTCGGTCGACGAGGTGATGTAATTGACATACTCGGCCTGTTTCTCGGTCAGCGGGCCGGTGCCGGGATCGCTCATCAGGTGCGCGAAGCCGATGATGGTCGTCAGCGGCGAACGCAACTCATACGACACGTGATGCACGAAATCGACCTTCATCTGGTCGGCGGTTTCGAGCGCATCGTTGCGCTCGCGCAGCGCGCGCTCCACGTTCTCGCTATCGGTGATGTCGTGGAACGTCAGCATGGTGGCGCCGTCGGGCAGCGGCATCGTCATGCAGTCCAGCACGCTGCCGTCCTTGCGTTCGAGCTTGAGCGGCACGGCGACGCGATCGTCGATGCGGGTGATCGCGTTCCGGATCGCCTGCCAGGTCGTGGCGTCGTCGAACAGCGGCTTGCACCAGGTCTCTACGGTTTCGATGTGCGGCTGCGCGTTCAGCGCCTCGGCGGACAGCTTCCACATGCGGGCGAAGGCCGGGTTGAACAGTTGCGCGCGGCCGTTGCTGCCGAACACCGCGACCGCTTCGGTCAGGCTGTCGAGGGTTTCGCGCTGCACGTTGATGAGGCGATCGAACCGGCGCGCGAGCTCGAGACTTTCCGTGACATCGTCGAACAGATAGGTGACGCCGCCTTCGGGGTTAGGCGTCGTGACGATGCTGAGTGCGCGCCCGTCCGGCAGATACCAGACGTCCTTGGCGGCTTCATTGGCGCGATAGGCTTCGTGCAGGCGGGCTTTCCAGGCGCGGAAGTCCGGCTGCTCGGGAAGCTTGCGCCCGGCGCGCAGCCGGTCGAGCACGCTGGAGTCGTCGGGATTGCTGTCGAGAAAGGCGCGGTCGAGGTCCCACAGCCGGCGATAGGAATCGTTGTAGAATGCGAGCCGCCGCTGCCCATCGAACACCGCGACACCGGACGAGAGCTGATCGAGGGTCCGGCGATGCGCCTCGGCCATCCGGACCAGCGCCGCGCTGAGCGCCACCGGCTCGCTGGCGTCCAGCGCGATGCCTGCGGTTCCGCCGGCGACCCTGAGCGCGTGAACGTCGGACATGCGCCGCTCGCCGCCGATCACGATCGGGAGCCGTGCGGCAAACGAGGTCTGGTCGTTCAGCGCCCGCGCCATCGCAACACGATCGGCGCTGTCGAGCAGCTCGAGGTTACGCTGGATGGCATCGGCAACGCTGGCGGCTTCGGTGGCGCGCGCATAAGCGGTATTGGCGAAATTCAGATGGCCGTCAGTCCCGCGCGCCCAGAGCGGCCACGGCGCCGCCGCTGCGAAGGCTCGCAGCATGTCGGTTTCCTCCAGCAGTCCTTTGTACCGGAGGCTCATTTCAGCGAGATCGCGCCGCAATCCGCTGAGGTCGCGGATCCGCACGATGGCCTGGCCGCCGACGGCGCGGCCCATGGCTTCGACGGCGCGGCCTGCCGAGGTGACGAGATTCAGCAGAAAACCTTCGCCGGCATCACGCAGCGCATCGACCGCATGGTCCATTTGCAATGCCGGTTCCGGTGGAAGCCACGTCCCGAAGGCGAGAATCCGCTGGGCCTGATTGGGGTCCTGCGGCATCAGCAACGAAATGTCGCCGCCGATCTGCGGACGATTTTCACCCGCACCCCATGAGATCAACACCTGCGGTTCCGCGAACAGCAACGCGCGAAAGCGGTCTGACTCCGCCTGCAGGTCGCGAATGTCGGCACGTAGCCGCTTTTCGCTCGCCGCTGCGCGAATTCGCGTGCGCATCAGCAGAATGGCGGCGACCACGGAGAATCCGAGCACACCCAGCGCCATTGCCAGCGCGGCCAGGTCCTGCCGGCCGAGATTCGCAAAGGTTTGCACCAGATGTTCGGGAAAGTCCGGCTCCGTAGCCGATGCCGGCGATATGGCGATGAGCCCCGCAGCGCTCGCGCCAGCGATGCCGCCGCGCACCAGTGAGGTGCACGACAGCAAGGTCCGACGCATCACCGCGACTACGCCCGACATGGTTTGCCCCAAAACCGCACGACGACACGACCGGCAAATCAGTCGCCGTTCGCGAATCGGTTCACAATATCCTCAAGCGGACTCGGCGGGTAAGAGTCCAGATCGTGAACGGGAATCCTGGCGGGGAAAAATGCGCGTGGTCACGGTGTTGCGGAAACGATTGTTGTAAAATTGAATCGGTTTCGCCAGCGGATAGGCGCGTCTTCGGGGTCATTCCGGGCCGCGCCAGGCGACGAACGCGCTGCGTTCGCGCCGCAGGCGCGAACCCGGAATCTCGCGACCGATAAATCCTTTTGAGATTCCGGATCGCTGCTTCGCCGCGTCCGGAATGACGGCGAAGAGGAACTAACGCCCCGTCGAGCCGAACCCGCCGCTGGCGCGATCCGTAGCCGACAGCGAAGCCGCGCGTGCGAGTTCCACGCGCGTCACCGGCGCGACGACCATCTGCGCGATGCGTTCGCCACGGCGGACCGTGAATGGTTCGCTCCCGAGATTGATCAGCAGCACATTGATTTCGCCGCGATAGTCGGCGTCCACGGTGCCGGGCGAATTGAGCACGGTCACCCCGTGTTTGGCAGCGAGGCCGGAGCGCGGCCGCACCTGCGCCTCGAAACCGTCGGGGAGCGCGATGATGAGCCCGGTCGGGATCATCGCGTGCTGGCCCGGCGCGAGAATCACCGGGGTCTGTTCGAGGACCGCGGCGAGGAGGTCGAGACCTGCGGCATGGCTGCTCTGGTAGGCGGGAAGCGCGAGACCGTCGGCATGGGGGAGTTGCTGCACGTCAACCCTGATCGCGCTGCTCATGTCTGCGAATCCTTCAACTGTGACGCGATGCGTTCGATCAACGCGGTGGCGACCCCATCCTTGGTCATGACAGGCCATGATTCGACGCGAAAACCATCGCCCCCGCTGTCGTTGGTGTCTTTGCTGATGAGGTGGATGGTGTTGCGGTCGCCGCCCATCACGCCGGTCGCAGGCGAGACGTCGTTGGCGACGATCCAGTCGCACCTCTTGCGGGCCAGTTTGATCTTGGCATTTTCGATCAGATGCTCGGTCTCGGCAGCGAAGCCGATCACCAGCGGCGGCCTGCGGAACGGTAGCCGGGAAATCGTCGCGAGGATGTCTGGGTTTTCGATCATTTCCAGTTGCGGCAACCCACCCGCGCTTTTCTTCAGTTTCTGGGCGCCGGCGTTTTTCACCCGCCAGTCGGCGACCGCAGCGGCGAAGATCGCGATGTCAGCGGGCAGCGCGGCTTCCACCTGTGCCAGCATCTCGCGCGCGGATTCGACGTGCTTCACGGTGACGCCTGCGGGGTCGTCGAGATCGACCGGCCCCGAGATCAGCGTCACCTCGGCGCCCGCAGCGTGGGCGGCGGCGGCGATGGCGAAGCCCTGCTTGCCGGAGGAGCGGTTGGCGATGTAGCGCACGGGATCGATCGGCTCGTGCGTCGGTCCCGCCGTGATCAGGACGCGTTTGCCCTTGAGGGGCTGCGGTTTCGGAGGCTTGAGAATTTGCTCGGCGGCGGAGGCGATCTGCGTCGGCTCGGCCATGCGGCCGACACCGGCCTCGCCCGCTTCCGCCATTTCGCCCGCATTGGGGCCGATCATCGCGACACCATCGCGGGCGAGTTGCGCGACGTTGCGGCGCGTTGCGGCGTTGCTCCACATCAGCGGGTTCATCGCCGGCGCCAGCAGGATCGGCTTGTCCGTGGCGAGCAGGATCGCGGTTGCGAGATCGGAGGCCAGGCCCTGCGCCATCTTCGCCATCAGGTCGGCGGTAGCGGGTGCAACGACAATCAGGTCGCATTCGCGCGCCAGCCGGATGTGGCCGGCATCGAACTCGCTTTGCGGATCGAACAAGTCTGTATAGCAGCGCTCGTTAGATAGCGCGCTGGCGGTGAGCGGCGTCACGAATTGCTGCGCGGCCGACGTCAGCACGCAGCGCACATGGATGCCGCGCTCCTTCAACCGGCGAATCAGGTCGAGCGCTTTGTAGGCCGCGATGCCGCCGCCGATAATCAGGGTGACGCGGCGGGAGCCGGACACCGGCGAATGGCTGTTGCGGGCCGGGGTCGCCGTAGAGGGCGGCAGGTTAGGCGAGGAAAAGCCGGGCCGCTCCGGACGGCCCTGAATCAACTCGCCCAGGATGACCCGGACTTCCTCTTCCACAGAGCGTCCGTTACCGGCGGACCGTAGCCGCAGGTAGGCTTTTACGGCGTCGTCGAGCTTTCGGATGGTGATACTGGCCATGGCGCTGTTCGCAGAAAATGTGACAGCATTGATATCAGAATTATGATTGCATT
>JAFEFK010000931.1 GCA_018240625.1 Pseudomonadota bacterium | reverse complement strand
TGGGCTCGGCGGGTCAGGAAGGCGCTCGCCCTAGTTCAGCTTGGCGCGGACTTCCGTGATGCCCTTGGCGAGCAGATCGTCGGCGACTTGTCCCTTCACCGACTGCGACAGGATGGTCGAGGCGGCGGCAACCGCGGCGTTGGCGGCTGCGGCGCGAACGTCGGCGATGGCCTGGGCTTCCGCCAATGCGATCTTGCCTTCCGCGGTCTTGGTGCGGCGTGCGACGAAATCTTCCATCTTCACCTTGGCTTCGGCCGCAATGCGCTCGGCGTCGGCTTTCGCGGAGGTGATGATGTCCTGCGCTTCGCGTTCGGCGCTCGCGTGGCGGGCCTTGTAGTCGGCCAGCAGTTTGGCGGCTTCGTCCTTCAGGCGCCGCGCATCGTCGAGTTCGGCCTTGATTCGGTCGCGGCGATGATCGAGCGCCGTCAGCACCGTGCGATGCACGCCGATATAGGCGAAGATGCCCATCAGAATGATGAAGGCGATGGCAACCCAGGTTTCAGCTTCAGCGAACATCGCCTGTTATCCCTTCAAGGTCGCATCGACAGCGCTGTCGACAGCCTTGCCGTCCGGCATCGTACCGGTGAGCTGCTGCACGATGGCGGCGGCGGCATCGGCGGCGATGCCGCGGACGTTGCTCATGGCCGCGGTGCGTGTCGAGGCGATGGTCTTTTCGGCATCGGCCAGCTTGGCGGATAGCCGGTCCTCGAGCGCCTTGCGCTCGGCTTCCGACTGCGCGTTCAGCTTGTCGCGGGTCTCGTTGCCGATGGCCTGCGCACGGCCGCGTGCCCCGGCAAGCTCGCTTTCGTAAGCCTTCAGCGCAGCGTCGGAGTCATCCTTCAGCTTCTGAGCGGCGGCGAGATCGCTGTCGATCGCATTCTGGCGATCGTCGATCGTCTTGCCGACCCGCGGCAAGGCGAGCTTCGAGACGATCACATAGAGCGCGACGAACGCGATCAGCAGCGAAAACAGCTGCGACGGGAACGTGCTCGTCTGGAACGGAGGAAACGGGGCCTTGTGGCCGCCGTTAGCCTCGGTGTGGGCCGTCGCGCCCTGCGCGGTGCCATGACTTTCAGCCACGGGCTTCTCCTCTGTAGCGGATCGAGGTCCGGCAGGCGGACCCCATCAGCCAAGTCGCGTGATCTTAGAGAGCGAACAACAGCAGCAGTGCGATCAGCAGCGAGAAGATGCCGAG
Source organism: Pseudomonadota bacterium (assembly GCA_018240625.1). Classification (GTDB taxonomy): domain Bacteria; phylum Pseudomonadota; class Alphaproteobacteria; order Rhizobiales; family Xanthobacteraceae; genus Nitrobacter. The sequence continues at coordinate 7,270 of JAFEFK010000931.1, read as the reverse complement.
CGCTTCGGTCACGGCGAAGCCGAAGATCAGGTTGCCGAACTGGCCCTGAGCGGCCGAGGGGTTGCGCACCGCCGCGGCGAGATAGTTGCCGAAGATGATACCCACGCCTGCGCCTGCGCCACCCATGCCAATGCAGGCAATACCAGCGCCAATGTACTTCGCGGCAATCGGATCCATAACGAACTCCTTAGTTGAGGTTTGTGTGAGTGACGTAAAGGTTTGCGGAAACCGGCTTAGTGGCCGGGATGAATTGCATCGTTGATGTAGATGCAGGTAAGGATGGCGAAGACATAGGCCTGGAGAAACGCGACCAAAAGCTCCAGCGCGCTTAGCGCAATCACCATGCCGAGCGGCAGCGCAGCGCCGAAATAACCGGCGATGCCAAGGCCTGCGAGCAGGGGTATGAAGCTTGCGAACACCTTCAAGGCGATGTGGCCGGCCAGCATGTTCGCAAACAAGCGCACCGAATGCGAGATCGGCTTCAAGAAGAATGAGAATACCTCGATGAACACGACCAGCGGCAGGATGAAGATCGGAATGCCCGAAGGAACGAACAGCTTGAAGAATTTCAGGCCGTTTTTGTACAATCCGTAAAAAAGTACAGTGAACCAGACCAGCAGCGCCATCGCCGCAGTGACGATGATGTGGCTCGAGATGGTGAACGTGTAGGGAATTATTCCAACGACGTTCGAAACGGCAAACAGCATGAAAATCGAAAACACGAAGGGAAAGAACTTCATTCCTTCCGTGCCCGCGGTGCTGCGGATCATGTTGGCGACGAACTCGTAGGTGATCTCGGCGACCGATTGCATGCGGCTGGGAACAAGCTGGCGGCCGTTAGCCAACATCAGCAGCGCCGTCAGCACGACGGCCACAAGCATGTAGGCCGACGAATTGGTGAAGGCGATCTCATAGCCGCCGATATGGCCGATCGTGAAAATCTTGTGGATATTGAATTGGTGGATCGGATCCATCAGCGTTGTCTCTTGTTCGCCGGCCCCGCCGGCGCTCCATATCAATCGTTCCGGTCAGGCGATCCGAGGCGGTGAGCCGCTTCCGGAACTACACCGGCCGCCCTCATCAGGTTGATCACGCCGGCCACGAAGCCGATCAGGACGAACACGATAAGTCCCCAGGGCGATGTCGACAGCAAGCGGTCGAACCCCCAGCCAATCACCGCTCCGACGACAACACCCGCGATCAACTCGGACGACAAGCGGAAACCGCGCGCCATGGCCGAGGCCCTGGCTGCACCGTCTCCGCTTCCTGCTCCGGATTGGTCAGTCTCTACCTGGCGGTGACTCCGGATTTTGGAGAGACGCTGATCGAGACTTCCGAGCCTTGCGGAAAGCGCAGCTTCGTCGGGAAGCGACTTGTCGCGATTTCCATTTCCGCTTCGGTCATTACCTGTGCCGTCGGCCATGCTGTCGACACCCGAAATAACGCCGCGATCGATGGAAATAACGCCCCGTTACCCTCAAAAGCCGCGCGGACCATACTGACCGTGACAGGTCAAGTCAAGATTGTGTCGTAACCAGTTATGGCATTGATTTAGCTGATGTTATTTTGAAAAATCAAACCGGCTGCGCTTTTGTCACCGCACTGCAACAGTGGACTCGCGATGGCGATGGCCTTGCACGGGCGTATCGCCTCTGTTGGGATGCCGGGCCGAACGGCCTGAAGCCAGATTTTCGAGGGGACGGAAAACGCTATGCAACAACAGATCGACTACTACTTTTCCCTCACCTCGCCATGGGCCTACATCGGCCACGCGGTCTTTCGCGACATCGTAAGTACTTATAATATCAAGGTAAATTACAAGCCTGTATTTCTCGCGGACCTGTTTGCGGAGAGTGGTGGCCTGCCGCTCGCCAAGCGTCATCCGGTCCGGCAGCGTTACCGGATGCTGGAACTTCAGCGCTGGCAGGCCAAGCGCGGCCTCAATTTCCACTTCAAACCCAAACATGTGCCGTTCGACGGTCGGCTCGCGGATGGCGTTGTGATCGCCGCGCTGGAGGCCGGACACGATCCGGACAAATTCATTCGCCGCGCCTACGCGGCTGTCTGGGAAGATCAGCTCAATCTTGCGGATGCTGCGACGATCGTGCGGCTCGCGGACGAATCGGGATTGCCTGGCAAGATCCTGATCGAGCGTTCGCCGGCTGAGGCTGTCACCGCGCAGTATGAGCAGAACCGGCAGGACGCGCTGGCAGCGGATGTGTTCGGTTCACCCGCCTACGTGCTGGGCGGCGAAGCTTTCTGGGGGCAGGACCGCCTCGAGTTGCTCGCCGACGCGTTGAAATCGGGCCGCGCGCCCTATAGCTCACAGGTGTCCTGACGCAGACATTAGCTTGAAATGTCTTGATGCAAATGTTGGCTTACGCGGAGCATGCCATGACCGCAGCGACATCGCCTTCCAGAGCTTCGTTGATCCTGACTGCTGCCGCGATGATGATTTGCTGCGGCGAATTTACTCCAGCCGTATTTACGTCAGCCTCGGCGCAGGCCGCGCCCGACACGGACAACGGCCGCTACACTCTGTCGCCGACGTCGGATGGTGTCGTCAGACTGGACACGCGCACCGGCGCCGTCTCGAATTGCACCGACAAGGGCAACGGCTGGGCGTGTTATACGCTGCCGGACGAGCGCGCCGCGCTCGATACCGAAATCGGCCGGCTGCAAACCGAGAACGAGAAACTGAAAACGCAACTCGCCGAGCGCGCGCCGTCCGTCACCGGCAAGACCGAAGAGGCTCTGCCGAAATCGGATTCGCTGAGGCCGAGCGAGCCCAAAATCAGCGAACCGAAATCCGCCGACGCCAACCGCAACCGGATCGAAATTCCGCTGCCGAGCGATCGCGACATGGATCGCGTGATGTCTTTCGTCGAGCGCGCCTGGCGCAGGCTGATCGAGATGGCCGGCCGCGTACAACGCGATGTCACCGGAAAAATCTGATCGGCACGATTTGACCTCAAGAGAAAGGCCTGCGGCTACCGTCACCGCGCGCCGCCGCGACCATCTGACGCAAAACATTAAATCTCCCCATCTGCCGGAACGCTCCCGGGCCGCGCCGGTTGCCCTTTCATCGTTGCAAAGAAAGGGAAGTCTTCATGCGATTTTCGAGAATTGTATCCGCGGCACTCGTCGCGGGTGCCGCATCCATATCGCTTCAATCAGCGATGGCCGCGCCTCTGACAGTCGACAGATCACTCGCCACCTCCGCCATGACACCGCAGACGGTGCAGTACCGGGACTGGCGCCATGACGGATGGCCCGGACCGGGCGCCGCGATCGGCGGGCTGACCGCCGGCGCGATCATCGGCGGCGCGATCGCCGAGAGTCAGGCGCGTGCCGCCAGCAACGACGCGTTTTGCGGCCGCTTCAATTCCTACGATCCGGCCTCCAGAACGTATCTTGGATACGATGGCAGCCGGCATCCGTGTCCCTGAGGATCGTTCCTTGAGGACTGCGCGTATGGGTTGCGAGAATGTAATCCGGCTGCGGTGCAGCCGGATTTTTGCGTCGGGGCGGCATTCGCCGTAGAAAGATGGTCTCGCTTTCCGGTTTCGGATGCCGCGCCGTTAACTCGTTAACTCGATCGGTCCCTGTGTTGACTTGCAATAGTCTTGCAAGACCCGAACGAGGGGAGGACAATTGCTCCTACGGGCGATATGATAGACCCAGCGGCCGCAGTGAACGCCGAACGCTTGCGCAGAACCACGGATTCAATGACCGCATCTGACAGCACCCATATCGTGATCGCCGACGATCATCCGCTTTTCCGCGATGCGCTGCGGCAGGCGGTTGCCAGCGTTGTGCCTGCAAAAATCGACGAAGCCGGGACGTTCGAGGAATTGACGGCGCTGCTGGAGCAGGAGGCGGACGTCGACTTGATTCTGCTCGATCTGTCGATGCCCGGCATCAGCGGGTTTTCCGGATTGATCTATCTGCGTGCGCAGTATTCGGCGATCCCTGTCGTGGTGGTGTCCGCCAGCGACGATGTCGCGACGATCCGGCGCTCGATGGATTTCGGCGCCTCGGGGTTCATTCCAAAGCGCCTGGGCGTCGACTCGCTGCGCACGGCGATCCTCAAGGTCATCGAAGGCGATGTCTGGATCCCACCCGATGTGGATCTGTCGGCCGCGGCCGATCCGGAGATGACGCGGCTGCGTGATCGCCTGGTCACGTTGACGCCGCAGCAGGTTCGCGTCCTGATGATGCTATCCGAAGGTTTGCTGAACAAGCAGATCGCCTACGAACTCGGCGTGTCGGAAGCCACCATCAAGGCTCATGTGTCCGCGATCCTGCAAAAGCTCGGAGTCGAGAGCCGCACCCAGGCGGTGATTGCCGCGGCAAAGATCGCCGGCGATCAGTGGCGGCAGAGCGAGCCGTCGGCGAGTTAAGCCGTCCGCAGTCACTGCACGCGCGAGACATCGAGAAGCGCTCTTATTCCGCGGCTACAGCCTGTTGGGCGCGCCATTGGCCGATCAATGCCCGAAGCGATGCCGGCTTCAGCGGTTTGTTGAGCACCGAAATCTTTTCCAGCCGGGCAGCATCGCGGACGTGAGGGCTGCGGTCGGCGGTGATCAGGATGGCGGGAATCGTCTCTCCGTACCTTTTCCGGATATCGCGAATCGTCGCAATGCCGTTGCCGCGGTCGAGATGATAGTCCACCAGCAGGCCGGTGATCCGTTCGTTGGTGGTCTCGATTGCCGCGAAAGCGGCCTCGGGATTGGCCACGGCGATCACGCGTGCGTCCCAGGAGGTCAGCAGCGTCTTCATGCCGTCAAGGATTGCGGGATCGTTCTCGATGCAGACGATCAAAGCTCCGCTCATCGGTGCACGGGACAACGGCGTATCGGTGGTTACCGTGGTGGTGTGATTGATCGCCGTCGCGATCGGCACCGTGACCGAGAATACCGAACCGCCGCTTCGGTTTGAATCCAGCGCAATACCATGATCGAGCACCCGCGCGATCCGCTCGACGATCGACAGGCCTAATCCGAGACCGCGCGCAATGCGCGCTCCCTGTTCGAGCCGGTGAAATTCCTTGAAAATTTCACCGCGCTTGAGAAACGGTATCCCGACGCCCGTGTCATAGACATTGATCTGGAGCGACTTGCCGCGACGGCGGCAACCGATCAGGACGTGGCCATGCGGCGTGTACTTGATGGCGTTCGAGATCAGATTCTGCAGCAGACGCCGCAATAACAGCCGGTCGGATGCAACCGGCAGCGAGCTTGGGACGAATGTCAAGCTGACTTCTTTCGACATTGCGATGGGGGCGAATTCGATTTCGAGCGAACGCATCAGGTCGCCGATGCGAAAACTCGTGATCGATGTCGTCATGGCGCCGGCATCGAGTCGCGAGATGTCGAGCAGCGCCCCCAGGATCTCCTCGATGGCTTCAAGCGAATCGTCGATATTTTCGACCAGCCTGGAATCTTCGCCGCCGGTCTGCCGCTCCACCAGACTTGTGACATAGAGCCGCGCGGCGTTGAGCGGTTGCAGGATGTCGTGGCTCGCCGCAGCCAGAAATCTGGTCTTGGAGTTGTTGGCTTCCTCGGCGGTACTTTTGGCGTGCGCGAGTTCGGAATTCAGCCGGGTCAGTTCTTCGGTACGGTCGCGCACGCGCTTTTCGAGCGTCGCATTGGCGCGCTCCAGCGCTTCGGCGGCCTCGAAACTCGGAGTTACATCGGAGAATGTGATCACCAGGCCTCCGTCGGGTACCCGGTTGGCGCGTACTTCGATCACGATGTTGCGGTCCGGAAGCCGCTCCAGATACGGCCGCCCCTCCGTAGTGTATGCGGTCAGGCGGGCCTGCTTCGCAGACTCGCGGCCGGGTTGCGACGTATCGATAGTACCGAGAAATTCGAGGATTTCGGTCAGCGGAATTCCGATCTGAACGATCTGCGGGGGCAGTCCGAGAATATTTCCGAATTGCCGGTTCGAGCAGATCAGTTGCAGGTCGGGATTGAACACCGCGATTCCCTGCCGTACGTGGTTCAGCGCGGTTTGCAGCATCTCGCGATTGAAGTGAAGCGCAGCGTGCGCATCGTCCAGCAGCTTCAGCGCCGATTTCGCGGACACGGTGCGTCGCCGCAGCAACAGCGACATCACAAGGCGCGACGACGCCGCACCGATCGACGACGCGATCAGATGTTCGGCGTGCTGAAGCAATTCGAAGTCGGCGGCCATCGCCGGCTCGAGGTTCATCCGCCACGCCGTGGCGAATTCCTCGAACGCTTGCCGCGCGCGATCCGGGCCGAGATACTGGGCCACCGTGCTAAGAATATCCTGCACCGTTATCGTTGAACGCCAGCGGCGGAATGGCGGAGTCAATGGCGCCAAGGCCGCGGGCGCGAAGATCTCGGCCTGCAGGCGTTCGATGGACGAGGGCCGCCGCATCAGCGACAGGGCGACATAAGTCAGAATGTTCAGCGACAGACTCCACACCACGCCATGCACCAGCGGTTGCAGGTCGGTGCCGAACAGCGCCTGCGGCTTCAGCGCCGCGATGCCGAATGGTCCATGTTGCAACAGCAGCAAGCCGCTGGCGCTTCCGTCGAGGAAACTCGGGAGAAACAGGGTGTAGGCCCAGACGGCGAACCCGACGAGCATGCCGCCCATCGCTCCGCGCGCGGTCGCACGCGGCCAGACGAGCCCGCCGAGGAACGCGGGCGCAAGCTGCGCGATGGCGGCAAACGATAGCAACCCGATCGCCGCAAGTTGCGCGCTGCCGAGTGCGCGGTAATAGAAATACGCCATGACCATGATGACGAAGATCGCAAGGCGCCGGGTCTTGAGCAGGAAGTTGCCGAAGTCCTTGTGGCCGCCGCGCGATGCAGGGCTGCGTTGCAGGACAAGCGGCAGAACAATGTCGTTGGACACCATGATCGACAAAGCGACGCATTCGACGATCACCATCGCGGTGCCTGCCGACAGGCCGCCGACAAAGACCACGACGCTGAGCAGCGTATGCCCCTCCATCGGCAGCGCGAGCACATACATGTCGCTGTCGACAGCGCCGAATGGGAACGTAATGAGACCTGCGAGCGCGATCGGGATCACAAAGAGGTTGATGGCGACCAGATAGAGCGGAAACAGCCAGCGCGCGCGGCTGACCTCGGAATCGCTGGAGTTCTCCACCACGCTGACATGAAACTGCCGGGGCACCAGCATGATCGCGAGAAACGACAGCAGCGACATGGTCAGGAAGTTGCTGATCGACGGCGTATACTCGATGGCGCGTACCGCTTCCGGCGATTTC
>JAFEFK010000930.1 GCA_018240625.1 Pseudomonadota bacterium | reverse complement strand
CCTTCAAAAAATCCAAAGCCGGGCGACGTTTCATCAACGCCTGAGGCGCCGATCATTCCGTCCGGAGGCTTCCTGAGAAGGCGACCGGGGCAAATGCCCACAGTGCGAGGGGTATGTACCAACGCGGGTTCGCTTTGGAAAGGGCTGCGGCCCATATTTCCAAGATTTTATGACGCCCCAAAAACTGTCCTGTTTCGGCGCAACCCGCATATTCGCACCGCTTGCTCTTGTCAGAAGGAACCGAAAAGCCCAGCCTTGGCGGCAAATTAAGGAGGAAACCATGGGGCCGCAGCCGCTGAACAGCGCCGGGCACAATACCCTGAGCAGTGCTTTCGGGCGCATGATCGAGCTTTCGCGCATCTTGCCGGCGCCATCGCTTGCGGAACGCCTCGACCGGCTGGCACGGCTGCGCGCCGTGACCGCCGACAACGAAACCCGCTTCGGGCGTGCGATTTCGGCGGATTTTGGCCATCGCTGCACGACCGAAACTACCATCGCGGAAACCCTGTTCGTGCTCGGCGAGATCAAGCACGCCTCAAAACATCTCAAGCGATGGATGACACCGCAACGCGTTGCCACCCAGATCCAGTTTCTGCCGGGGAAAAACCGGCTGATCCCGCAGCCGCTCGGCGTCGTGGGCATCATCGCACCGTGGAACTATCCGCTCCAGTTGACGCTTGCGCCAGCGGTCGCGGCTATCGCCGCCGGCAACCGGGCGATGATCAAGCCGAGCGAACTGACGCCGCGTTTCGCGGCGCTGCTGCAAGAAGTCATCGCAGCCAAATTCGATCCCGCCGAGATCGCGGTCACGGATATCGATGGCGACATCTCGCAGGCGTTTGCCGCGCTGCCGTTCGATCATCTCGTTTTCACCGGGTCGACGCGCGTCGGCCGCCTCGTTGCCGAAGCCGCAGGGCGCAACCTGACGCCGGTCACGCTCGAACTCGGCGGCAAATCGCCTGCGATCGTCGATCGCTCCGCTGACCTCAATGAAGCTGCCGAGCGCATTGCCTACGGCAAGCTGCTCAATGCCGGGCAGACCTGCATCGCACCCGATTATGCGATGGTGCCCGCGGGTTCGGCCGATGAATTCGCCGCAAAACTGCAAGCGCGGATTCAGCGGATGATCGGCACCGATCCCGGCAACGCGGATTACACCGCTATCATTTCAGACTCCCATTACGCGCGGCTCGAACACCTGGTGGCTGACGCCGCGGCCAAGGGCGCGCGGATCATGCAGGCGGCAAAGCCTGACGATCCCGCCTGGAAGTCGAAGCGCAAGTTTCCGCCGACGCTCATCGTCGGCGCAACGCCCGACATGCTGGCGATGCAGGAGGAGATTTTCGGCCCGGTGCTGCCGGTGCTCGGCTGCGCCGACACAACCGAGGCCATCGCGTTCGTCAACGGCCGCGACCGGCCGCTGGCGCTGTACTGGTTCGGCACGGATGACGTGGCGCGCGACGAGGTGCTGTCGCGCACCGTGTCCGGCGGCGTGACCGTCAACGACTGCCTGTTTCATTTCACGCAAGTCAACCAGCCGATGGGCGGCGTCGGCGCATCAGGCACGGGCGCTTACCACGGCGAGTGGGGATTCCGCACGCTCAGCAAGCTGAAGCCGGTGTTCTATCGCTCAAGGTTCAATCGCTTCGCCGACCTCTATCCGCCTTATGGAAAGAAGATCGCGCGGCTGGAAAAGATGATGCGGCTGATGTCGTAGTGCAGTTGTGAAAACGGGGGAGTGAAATGACAGACACATTCGATTTCGTCGTGGTCGGAGGCGGCTCGGGCGGCTGCGCGGTGGCAAGCCGCCTGTCGGAAGATCCGAATACGTCCGTCGCGCTGCTCGAGGCCGGCGGCAAGGACGACAACTGGGTCGTGACGACGCCGGGCGCGATGATCCTGATGATCTCGGGCAAGGTCAACAACTGGGCCTTCGATACCGTACCCCAAAAGGGGCTGAACGGCCGGATCGGTTATCAGCCGCGCGGCAAGGGGCTCGGCGGCTCCTCGGCGATCAACGCGATGGTCTACATCCGCGGCCACAAAAGCGATTACGATCACTGGGCCTCGCTCGGCAACAGCGGCTGGTCGTATGCGGACGTACTGCCTTACTTCAAGCGCTCCGAGGACAATTCCGATCTCGACGGCGCCTATCACGGCAAGGGCGGCCCGCTGCATGTCACCAGCCTGCGTTCGGACAATCCGGTGCAGGAGATGTATCTGCAGGCCGCGCGGGAAGCGCAGTTCCGCATCCGCGACGATTTCAACGGCGAGGAGCAGGAAGGTCTCGGCGTCTATCAGGTGACGCAGAAGAACGGCGAACGCTGGAGCGCCGCGCGCGGCTACATTCATCCGTTCATGGGTTCGCGCAACAACCTGCATGTCGAGACCGGCGCGCACGCGACCCGCATCCTGTTCGAGGGCAAGCGCGCGGTCGGCGTCGAATTTCGCCAGGGCAAGGAAACCAAACAGATCCGCGCGCGCCGCGAAGTGATCCTCAGCGGAGGCGCCTTCCAGACGCCGCAACTGCTGATGCTCTCGGGCATCGGCGACGCGGCCGCGCTCGGCAAGCACGGCATCGCCTCGGTGCATCACCTGCCCGGCGTCGGCCAGAACTTGCAGGATCATCCGGACTTTGTGTTCGGCTACACCTCCGATGCGCCGTATTTCGCAGGGCTCTCGTGGGGCGGCATCGCGCGCATCTTCAAGGGTATCGCGCAGTATCGCCGCGAGCGGCGCGGGCCGATGACCTCGAACATCGCCGAATGCGGCGGCTTCCTCAAGACCCGTCCCGATCTCGACGTCCCCGACATCCAGTTGCACTTCTGCATGGCGATGGTGAACGACCACGGCCGCAAGCCGCGCTGGGGCACCGGCTTCTCCTGCCACGTCTGCCTGTTGCGCCCGCAAAGCAAAGGAAGCGTCTGGCTGCAGAGTGCCGACCCTATGGCGGCACCGGCGATCGATCCGAATTTCCTCGGTGAAGAAGCCGACATGAACACCATGGTGGCCGGCTTCAAGACGACAAAACGACTGCTCGACGCGCCCTCGCTGAAGGCGTTGCAGACATCGGACGTTTTCACCTCGGGTATCGAAAGCGACGACGCCATCCGCAAGGTGCTGCGCGAGCGCGTCGACACCGTTTATCACCCGGTCGGCACCTGCAAGATGGGCGTCAACGATCCCTTGGCCGTGGTCGATCCGAAACTGAAGGTGTACGGGCTGGAGGGATTGCGCATTGCCGACGCTTCGATCATGCCGACCCTGATCGGCGGCAACACCAACGCGCCGACCATCATGATCGGCGAGAAGGCCGCCGACATGATCAAGGCGGAGATGCGCTGAATGATCGACGGCGGTTGAAATGGCCATCAGCGATCGGGAACGTCCTCTCGTCCTTGCACATACGCGATTCATCGCCGAACAAGGCAAGTTCCTCGGACTGTCTCTGGCACAGCGTTTCGAGCGCATTCACGACACCAACCTCTGGGGCGCGGACACATCGATCTCCGGCCTGGGTTCGGAAGCGAACGCCACTGCCGTCCTGCGCCGCGAATTGCCCGCGCTCCTGAAAAAACTCGGAGCCAGATCGTTGCTTGATGCGCCCTGCGGCGACGCCGCCTGGATCAATGAGGCGGGCCTGATCGCCGATTATGTCGGGCTCGATATCGTCGCTGCACTTGTCGAAAGTCTGCAGGCGCGCGCCGCGGCAGGCAAGATCAAAGGGCATTATCGGCTGGCCGATATCACGAGGGATGCACTTCCGCGATGCGACGCGATCCTCTGCCGCGACTGTCTGGTCCATCTCTCGTTCGACAATATCACGCGCGCAGTCGCGAACTTCCAGCAATCAGGCGCCGAATGGCTAATCACGACCACGTTTCCCGACTGGCAGACAAATCATGATTGCGAAGACGGCGACTGGCGTGCGTTGAACCTGGAGCGCGCGCCTTTTGATTGGGGAACTCCTCTCGATCTGCTCAACGAGCATTGCCTCGAAGCCGGCGGAGGATGGAAGGACAAGAGCCTCGGCGTCTGGCGCCTCGCAGACCTACCGCGCCACGGTCAGGTGAGTTCGGATCGCCGCGAATAAATTCTTTACGCAGGTCGAATAGACCTGACCGTTATGAACAGCTTCGACGTTGTCGTTTCTTTTGCGCTAATTGTAGCGATCATCTTCGGCTTCCGCGCCGGATTGCTGCGCAGCCTTGCCGTCATTTTTGGTTATCTGCTCGCGATGCCGATCGCGATCTGGACGGCATCGCTGATTGCACCTGAACTCGACGGCAAGCTCGGCGCGCCCTGGATGCAGACATCGATACCATGCTTCGCGATTTTCCTGATCGCCGGCGTTGTGCTCGGCAAACTGCTCCAGATTGCGGTCAACGAAATGGTCGAATCGGACATCGGGCTATTGGATCGTGTCGCGGGCGGGGTGCTCGGCGCCGTGCGTGTCGGCCTCGTCGCCATCACGTTTGTGCTCATCTTCGATCAGATCGTGCCACCCGATCTGCAACCCGCCTACCTCAGCGGCTCGCAGCTACGGCCGATCTTCTCGCGCATGGGACAGACGGGCTTCAGGGCGTTGCCGCCGGATGTTACAGCGACCATCGATCAATGGAAGCGTGACCGCCATCTTTAGTTTTAGTCCGGGTTGAACCAATCCGGATTTTATTCTGAAAAATCGGTCTCAGATCGGACATGGACAAATGTCCTGATATGCATTTCAACAGGGCCCGGCGGCTTATCATCACGACCGATGTTGGCTACAATCGTTGATCTGAACATCAAAGAAATCACCTGATATAACGGGAGTGAAGCAGTGGATCTTGGGATCAAAGGCCGCCACGCGCTGGTTTGCGCATCGAGCAAGGGGTTGGGGCGCGCCTGCGCCATGGCGCTGGCGGCGGAAGGCGTCCATGTGGTGCTGACCGCGCGCGGCGCCGAAGCGCTGACAAAGACCGCGAACGAAATTCGCAAAGCGCATCCCGGCGTCGAGGTGAAGGAAGTCGCCGGCGACATCACCACGCCCGCAGGCCGCGAAGCCGCGCTGAAGGCGTGTCCGAATCCGGATATCCTGATCAACAATGCCGGCGGGCCGCCGCCCGGCGATTTCCGCAACTGGACCCGTGACGACTGGATCAAGGCGGTCGACGCCAACATGCTGACCCCGATCGAACTGATCAAGGCCACCGTCGACGGCATGATGTCCCGCAAGTTCGGGCGCATCGTCAACATCACGTCGTCGGCGGTGAAGGCCCCGATCGACATCCTCGGGCTCTCGAACGGCGCGCGCGCAGGCCTGACCGGATTTGTCGCCGGCATCGCGCGCAAGACGGTGAAGGACAACGTCACCATCAACGGGCTGTTGCCCGGCCCGTTTGATACCGACCGCCTGCGCAACACCAACGCGGCCGCGGCGAAAAGCTCGGGCCAGCCGCTCGAGGAGATCACGCAGGCGCGGATGAAGGCCAATCCGGCCGGGCGTTTCGGCACGCCGGAAGAATTCGGCTACGCCTGCGCCTTCCTGTGCGGGGCACATGCGGGCTTCATCACGGGGCAAAACATCTTGCTCGATGGCGGCGCCTTCCCCGGCACGCTGTGAGATGAAAGCCGTCTGGTACGAACGAACCGGCGCGGCGACCGATGTCCTCACCTTCGGGGACATCGCGACGCCGGTCGCAGGACCGGGGGAAGTCCGCGTCAGGCTGGAAGCGTCCGGCGTCAATCCCGCCGATGTCGGACGCCGATCCGGCACCTATCGCGCGATGGAATTCCCGCGCGTGATCCCCAACAGCGACGGCGCTGGAGTCATCGACCAGATCGGTGACGGCGTTGCGGGCCTGAAAGCCGGGCAACGCGTCTGGCTCTACAACGGGCAGCGCAACGGCCGCGCATTCGGGACCGCGGCCGAATATATCACGCTCGCGGCACACCTTGTGACGCCGCTGCCGGATGATGTGTCTTTTGCCGCCGGTGCCACCCTCGGCATTCCCGGCATGACGGCATGGTGCTGCCTGTTTAGCGACGGCGCGATCGGGGGGCAGACCGTTCTCGTCACCGGCGGCGCCGGAGCGGTCGGTCAATACGCCGTGCAGCTCGCAAAATGGGGCGGCGCGCGGGTGATTGCGACTGTCAGCTCCGCGGCCAAGGCCGAGCAGGCGCGCCTCGCGGGGGCCGATCTGACGATCGACTACAAGACCGAGGACGTGATCGCAAAGGCGATGGACTTCACCGGCGGCAAAGGCGTCAACCGCGTCATTGACGTCGACTTCGGCGGCAACATCGCGACCACGCTGAAACTGATGGCGCTCAATTCGACGATCGCCGTCTATGCCACCAACGGCAATCGAAACCCCGCCGTCCCGATGCGCGAGATGATGGAAAAATGCATCGCGTTGCGCTCGCTGGTGCTATTCGCCCTGCCGCCGGCGCTGTTGCGGGCGGCTCAGGCGGATATTTCCAAATGGCTCGCCGCCGCTCCGCGCATTCACACCATCGCCGGCCGGTACGCGCTGCCGGATACGGCGCAGGCGCACCTTGCGGTGGAAAAGGGCGACAAGCGCGGCACCGTCATCGTGGACTGCGCGCGCTTCAAGTAAACCCTCGCCGTCATTCCGGGACGCCGCTTGGCGTGGGCCGGAATGACGCAGCGAGGAGTTCGCGATTGATGACAGCACCAGAACTGTGGAATGACCCCCATCCTAATGTAAGCTGTCATCCTGAGGTGCGCGCTTCGGAGCCGGCGTCTGGAGGCGGCGGATATCGCGCAACCGTTGAATGTTCGAACCGCGATGGCTAATCATAGAGCCATTGAACTGCCTTGGATTGCCATGCGTTGGATTTTTAAGCCAGTTGCAGCTTGTATTGTTTCTGCGCTCATTGCCGGAGCGCTGACCTATTACATGCCCGGTTCGCTTCGCAGCGCATGGCAACCAAAAGAGGTGCCTTGGGCAGGTATCGGCGGCCTGGACATCTGCTCGTCAGGTGATAAGCGAAGCCCTGTCCCCACGTGGAGCCCGTCCCTGACGAAGGACGGCGATTTGACCGAAGAACCCCCTCAGAACGAGGGGCAGGTCGTGTTCATCGAGATAACCGGCGATGGCGACAAGATCGGATGCGGCAACTCCGACAAGGATCACCTGTATGCGTTATCGAAGCCGAACACGCCGGGGAGTGTCGATGACGGAGGCTTGGAGGTGAACCTCCGCGGCAATGTGCAATTTCACAACGGGCTGTGCACCTTTCACGGGTTTTATATGAACCAGCCGGTTTACGGCATGCACCAGGGCTGGACCGAGACCTACTTCAAGCCACTCGATCAGTTCGAGGTCATCAAGGCCGGCACCTTCTGTTCGGAAGAAGCTGCGCCGGGTTGAGGCAGCGCGACGGCGCACTCAGCGTCATCCTGCAACGCCTTTGACGCTGCGCTGTCAGCCAGAACGGGCGAAGCCATTCCTCAAGGCCTCGTCGCCCGCAGCACCATTTCGAGCGCCGCATCGTTGGCAAGCCCTTGGGGATTGCCGCCCTTGAAATCATAAAGGCCGGCCGTCACGACGAGCACCATGTCCAGGCTCGGAATCACTTCGAGGTACTGTCCGCCCCACCCGATGGCTTCCACCACGTCGACCTCACGGCCGTCGACGGTGCGCCGGTCCAGCCACCACAGATATCCATATTTGAAATGGGGCCGGATCACATGCGGCGCGATCATCTGCTCGATCCATTCCGATGAAACCACGCGGTGCCCACGCCAGGTGCCGCGGTTCAGCACCAGCTGGCCGATCTTTGCGAGATCGCGCGGCCTGAGCCGCAATCCCCAGGATGCGCCGGGATCGCCGTTCGCCATCCTGCCCCACTCCCAGTCATCGATACCGAGCGGATCGAACAGGTAACGTTTCGCGAACTGATCCAGCGGAACCCCGCTCGCCCGATGCACGATGGCTCCCGCGATTTCGGCGGTCCCGTTGTTGTAGCGCCAGGTCTTGCCCGGCGTGCCCGTCACCGGCTGCTCCAGAAAAAAACGGAACGGATCCGGCGCCGCATCCATCCGGCGCGCCATGCTCAGATACGGCTTGTACTGCCAGCGCAGCCCCGTCCTCATGGTGAGGACATCGCGCACGGTGATACGCAGCCTGTCCGGCGTCTGGAGATCGGCATAGGATGGGAAAAACGAAAGCACCGGCGCATCGAGCGACTTGAGGTCGCCGCGATCGAGCGCAATGCCGACCAGCAGCGCGGTCACGCTCTTGGTCATCGATTGCAGGTCGTGTTTCGTGCGGGCGTCATGCGGTGTCGGCGCCAGCGGCTTGTTCCAGTGCTGTTGCGGCCAGCGCCCGTCATCGCCGGAGAAGTAGGCCTCGTAGACGAGCTTTCCATGACGAACCACCACGACGCCGTGGGGATCGGCTTCCTTCAGCGCGGCAAGACGCGGGCCGAGCGTGCAGATGCTGTCCGGATCGAACCCCTCTGCGGCCGGTGAGGCGGTCTCCCAGCCATCGCCGAGATTGGGCAAGCCCCCGCAGGTCTGCGCCGGTTCGGCTATCGCGGCACCGAACACGACACAGAGCGCGAGCCAGCCGACTCCGACTCCGGCCACTCCGAGCCGCCGCAACGTCCGCAATCCGATTTGCATGCGGAGAAGTCTGTCGCGCATGACCGGCGAGATCAAGCCTCCTGACCGAGATGGCCTGACATCGGCCCGGCTTTACAGCTATGACAGGGCGAATGGTTTCCGGGTTCGCTCGCTCGGCGCAAAATTCACAAGATCAATTTTGTCGCGAGCTCGCGCCCCGGAATGACGGAAGTCTTGCGCCTTACCCCATCTTCCGCAGCACTGCCTGCCGGTCGATTTTTCCGGTGCCGGTCTTGGGTAAATCCTCCACGAACAGAATCTCGCGCGGATATTTGTAGGGCAGCAGTTTTGCCTTGACGTAATCCTGCAGCATCCGCGTCGCCGCCGTCTGGTCGCCGGGCGCGGCGTTCATCACCACCATCGCGCGCAGCGTCATGCGGCGATCCGGCAACTCGGCGGCGATGACCGCGCACTCGCGCACGGCGGGATGATCGGCAAGACACAGCTCGACCTCGAGCGGATAGACCCACTGTCCGGAAATCTTCACCAGATCGTCGGCGCGGCCGCGGAAGAAATGGAAACCATCCCCATCGCGCAAAAAGCGGTCGCCGGTGTAGATCCAGCCGCCGTCGCGGATGGTCTCGGCGGTCTTGTCCGCCCTGTTCCAGTACAGCGGCGTATTGGAGTCGCCGCGCACCCACAAAATGCCTTCCTCGCCATCTTCGACATCGCGACCCTCGGCGTCGCGCAGGGCAAGCTCGTAACCGGGTACGCGCAGGCCCGCCGCGCCCGGCTTCTTTCGCTCCGGGCGGTTGCTGAGATAGATGTGCAGGACCTCGGTGGAGCCGAGCCCTTCGACGATCTCGAGCCCCGTGATGTCTTTCCAGCCGTTGGCGACATCCGCCGACAACACTTCCGCGGCCGAGAGCGCCAGCCGCAGCGACGAGAGATCGGCCGCTTTGGCCTCCGGCGCCTTGGTCAATGCGGTGTAGAGCGTGGGAAGGCCGAAGAACACCGTCGGACGAAATTTTGCAATCGCCTCGAAAATCGCGGCCGGCTTCGGCTGCCCCGGCAGCAGCAACGTCGCAGCGCCGACCGAAAACGGAAACGTGACGGAGTTGCCGAAGCCGTAGGCGAAGAACATTTTCGGCACCGAGAAGCAGATATCGTCAGGCCCAAGTTTCAGTATGCTTTGCGCAAATGCCCGATCGCTGTAGGCCATGTCGTGCTGCAGGTGGACGATGCCCTTGGGCCTGCCGGTCGAGCCGGACGAATACATCCAGAACGCCATCTCGTCGCGATGCGTATCGGCCTCGGCAAGCTCTGCCGGAAAGCCGGACAACCAGTCCGCCGCGCGAAGCAGTTTTGGCGCGGCGTGATCTCCGGCTTCTCCGTTGACGGATATCAGCGCCCGCAACTGCGTGGTTTCGCAAGCCACCGCATCGAAACGCGAACAGAATTCCGCGTCGGCGACCGCGACGCTTGCACCGGAATCCGCGAGATAGAATTGCAGCAGATCCGGCGGCGTCAGCGTATTGATCAGAAGCGGCACGAAACCGGCGCGCACCGCGCCGAAGAACGCCGCGGGATAGACCGGCGTGTCGTCGAGAAACATCAGGATACGGTCGCCGCGCGCAAGTCCCAACGACTGAAAGCCGTTGCCCCACCGGCCGGCCTCCGCACAGAGTTCGCTGTAGCTGTGCGAGCCCGAAGGCCCTGTGATGGCGAGGTTACCACCGCGCCCCGCCCCGAGATTGTCGAACAGAATGCGGCTCACATTGTAGCGCTGCGGGATCGAAAACCCGATTTCGCGCGCACCGGCGTTGTCGCGCGGCACATGATCGGCGACCGGATCCGTCATCGTCACTCTCCCCGCGAGCGCTGCCGTGCAGTGCCGTTCGCATGCGCGTCGTAGCGCGCCATGAACCTCGGCGCCATCGTGCGCAGCCGGTCGTCGCTGATGCGGCCGGAGCGCGTGATGTAGCTGTGTGCGAAATCCATCAGGCCGAGCTTCATGTGATCCGGAAAGCGCTCGTACCAGTCGGCGCTGGCGCGCGCGGCCGCGACGAGCTTCCTCACTACAGGTTTTCGCCCGGCCTCATAGCGGGCCAAGGCTACAGCGATGTCGGGCACCTCCTCAAGTGCCTTGACCAGTGCGATGGCGTCCTCCATCGCAAGCCGCGTGCCCGATCCGATCGAGAAATGCGCCGAGTGCAGCGCGTCACCGATCAGGACGATGTTGCCGAACGACCAGCGCTCGTTCCAGATCCACGGGAAATTGCGCCACACCGATTTGTTCGACACCAGCGGATGGCCGTCCAGCACGTCGGCGAACACCTGCTCGCAGATCGCGCGCGATTCATCCGGGGTCTTGTCCGCGAAACCGTAGCGCTGCCAGGTGGCGCGGTCGCATTCGACGAGAAACGTGCTCATCGCAGGCGCGTAGCGGTAGTGATGCGCGTTAAACGTGCCGAGCGGGGTTGCAACGAAAGTCTGCGACAGCGTCGGAAAGCGTTTTGTAGTGCCGTACCACGCGAACTTGTTGCTCGAATACGAGATGCCGGTGCCGAAGTCGCCTTCGAACTGCCGGCGCAGTTGTGAGTTGAGGCCATCGGCGGCAACGACGAGATCGTAGCCTCCGAGTTGATCCATCGACAGGACCTGCGTGCCGTAGCGCGGCGCGATGCCGACGTCGCGAATCCGCTGTTGCAGGATGGTCAGCAAATCGAGCCGGCCGATCGACGAGAAGCCGACACCATCGATCTCGACGCTCTCACCGCGCAGGTTGAGCGTGATGTTGCTCCAGCTTTCCATCCGCGGCGTGATGGCATCGACGGTTTCGGGATCGTCCGCGCGCAGGAATTCCAGCGCCTGATCCGAGAACACGACACCGAATCCCCAGGTTGCGCCGGCTTCGTTCTGCTCGAACAGGTCGATCCCGGTTTCGGGATGCCGTTTTTTCCAGAGACAGGCAAAGCTAAGCCCCGCAGGCCCTCCGCCGACCACCGCGATACGCACGCGCTCCTCCCTGATCAGGTTGTTGGTGCCAGTGATCCGCCAGGCGTTGAAGATCTTCCCGTCTATTCTCCGACGTGCAACTGCACGTCTGAGGATGCGCCTCTTGGCACAGACCCGGAATCCATATTCCCCGCGCTGGTTGTGGTGTCGGGCCGATGCCCAATCGCCACGAAGGTCGATCGCCAATCCGGGGGTATGGATTCCGGATCGCCGCTTCCGCGGCGTCCGGAATGACGACGAGCAGGTCTCGCCAAGTCTCGCCGCGATTTCCGCATTGTACAATTGATTTCTTGATATGCAATACAAAACATGCAGTATCTTGCATGAACGGAAATTTGGCTGATTCCAGCGCCGTTTGAGATTGCCTCGGGTTTGCCGCAACCTGCCTTGGGTTCGCCCCATCGGATTCACAGGGATAAACGCCTTGCCGACCGACCCTATTTCAGACCCGACCGAGGCCGTCCCGGCGCGGCGGGGCATTCAATCGGTGACCACGGGATTCCGCGTGCTCGCGGCACTGGCTGCCGAGCCGGAGTCGGCGACCTTGAGTGTCATCGCGGCGCGCGCGAAACTTTCCGCATCGCAGGCGCATCGTTATCTCGCGAGCCTGATCGCTTCCGGCATGGCGCATCAGGATGCCGCGTCCGGCCGCTACAATCTCGGGCCTCAGGCGATTCAGATCGGACTCGCAGCCCTTGCACGCACCGACGTGTTCGCCGAGGCCGATCCGGCAGTGGCTGATTTCGTGCGGAAAACCGGCAGAACCACGCTGATTGCAGCGCTTGGGCCGCTCGGCCCGACCATCGTGCGATGGCATGCGGGCCGTGTGCCGGTCAGTACATCGCTGTCGGTCGGCTCGGTGCTGCCGCTGCTCGGCTCGGCGACCGGGCATGTGTTTCTCAGCTTCATGAGCGACGACGAAGCCGCCGGTGCGATCGCGCATCATGTCGCGGCCGCGGTCGACCGCCGCCCTCGCGACGTCGCCGCCATGCACAAGGATGTCGCCGCGATCCGCAAGCAGGTGCGCGCGGCAATGTCAGCCTCAGTCGATGAATTGCTGATCCCGGGATTGCGCGCCGCCGCGGTGCCGATCCTCGATATCCAAAATCGCGCAGCACTTGTCGTGACCGTCATGGCCACACCGGCCTTCGCGCGCCGCGACGACATGGCCGTAACCGAAGCGCTCAAAAGTACCTGCAAGCAACTAACCGAACGGGTCGGTGGCGCCTGGCAAAAGCCGCTGATAGCAAAGAGGAAATAATAGGAGGCAGCCGCTCCGGAATTATAATTCTTGCAATTTAAGACCGGCACGAATTATGATGCATGGGCGACAAAGCGACACGCGGGGTGAGGGAAGCCGAAGGTCGTGCTTGCCGCATTACCGAAAGATCGCGCACAAAGTCATCAACAGCCGCGGCGCTCATCGCGAGATGCGCGCGCCAGCATGAGCGGCGTACGATTATAAACGAGGAGGGAGCGACTATGAGATCGACATTCTGGCTCGCGGGCGCAGCACTTTTGGCGCTGGCACAACCAGCCAACGCAGGCGATACCATCAAGATTGGATTTGTCAGCACTTTTAGTGGTCCAACCGCGGTGATCGGCAATGACATGCGCAATTCCTTCGAGCTCGCGCTCGATCACATGGGCCGCAAGATGGGCGGCAAGAACGTCGAGGTCATCTACGAGGACGATACATTCAAGCCAGACGTCGGCAAGCAAAAGACGCAGAAGCTGATCGAGTCGGACAAGGTCGATTTCATCGCCGGCTATATCTGGTCGAACGTGCTGCTCGCCTCGCTGAAACCTATTGTCGATTCCAAGACGATGATGGTGATCGCTAATGCCGGCCCGTCGCAGGTCGCGGGCGAGTTGTGCTCACCCTACGTGTTCTCGACCTCCTGGCAGAACGACCAGACGCCGGCGGCCGTCGGCGAGTACATGAACCAGAAGAATGTGAAGTCGGTATTCCTGATCGGTCCGAACTACGCCGCAGGCAAGGACATGCTCGCCGGTGTCAAGAGCACATTCAAGGGTGAGATCAAGGGCGAGGAATATACGGTGTGGCCGAGCCAGCTCGACTTCTCCGCCGAACTCTCGAAGGCGCGCGCATCCGGGGCCGCTTCGATCTTCGTGTTCTATCCGGGAGCGGCCGGCGTTCAATTCCTCAATCAGTACTCACAGGCTGGCCTGAAGGCAACGATGCCACTCTATACCGCCTTCACGATCGACGAGACGACATTGCCGCTGCAGAAGGACAACGCCATCGGCGTGCCCGGTGCGCAGCAATGGGTGAACGACCTTCCAAACGATGCCAACAAGAAATTCGTCAGCGACTTCAGGGCAAAATTCAAGCACGGCCCGTCGTTCTACGGCGCGCAAGCCTATGATGCCGCGCAACTGATCAACAGCGCCGTCGTCGCCGTGAAGGGCGACACCAGCAAGAAGGAAGAGATGCGCAAGGCGATGGAAAAGGCTGACTTCAAGTCGGTGCGCGGTGCATTCAAATTCGGCAACAACCACATGCCGATCCAGAACTTCTATCTGCAAGATGTCGTGAAGGGCACCGACGGCGAACTCGGGCTCAAGACCGTGGCGACTATCGTCAAGGATAGCCAGGATCGCTTCCACGACAAGTGCCCGATGAAGTGATCGCAGACTGATCCGATACAGCGGCAGCGCTCTGACGCTGCCGCTGTTCTCTTTCAACGCTGTGAAGCATTCATGCTGCTTGTCGTCGAACAACTGCTGAACGGACTGCAGTTCGGTCTCCTGCTGTTTTTGCTTGCAGCGGGACTGACGCTCGTGTTCGGCATTATGGACTTCGTCAATCTCGCCCATGGCTCGCTTTACATGATGGGCGCCTATTTCGCTGCGACCTTCGCCGCCTGGACCGGCAGCTTCATCATCGGCATCGTTCTTGCGCTTGGCGCGACGCTGCTGCTCGGCATGGTGCTCGAATACGTTGCGCTCCGGCATTTGTACGGCCGCGATCACCTCGATCAGGTGCTCGGCACATTCGGGCTGATCCTGTTTTTCAACGACGCCGTCCGGCTGATCTGGGGCCCTGCCGGCCTTTCGCTGCCGCTGCCCGCATGGCTGACCGTGCCGATCCAGATCGTGCCCGGCGTATTCTATCCGAGCTACCGCCTTGCCATCATCGCGGTCTCGCTTGTCGTTGCGGCTCTGCTCTATCTCGTTGTGATGCGAACCCGCGTTGGCATGTTGATCCGCGCCGGCGCATCCAATCGGGAGATGATCGGGGCGCTAGGCATCAACATCCGGCTCCTGTTCACACTGGTCTTTGGCCTCGGCGCGGCGCTAGCCGGACTTGCCGGTTTGATGCAGGCACCCATTCTGACGGTCCAGATCGGCATGGGCGAAAACATTCTCATTCTCGCCTTCGTCATCATCGTGATCGGAGGCATCGGATCAATCCGCGGCGCGTTTCTCGCTGCCATATTCGTCGGGATGATCGACACGCTGGGACGCGCCTACGCGCCCGACCTTCTGCGGCACCTTCTGAGCCCGACCGCGGCCTCGACCGCCGCTCCCGCGCTGTCGTCGATGCTCATTTATCTCCTCATGGCCATTGTCCTCGTGGTGCGGCCGGAGGGGCTGTTTCCGGCCAGCAAACGATGACGGTTATGTTCAACGTCCGCAGCGTCGTCTGGGCGCTGGTCATCGTCAGCCTCATGCTGTTGCCGCTGTATTCGTCGGTCAGCGGAAATATCTTCATCCTGACGCTGTTTACCCGCATCGTGATCTTCGCGCTGGCGGCAGTCAGCCTCAATCTCATCATGGGCTATGGCGGCATGATGAGCTTCGGTCACGCCGCTTACCTCGGCATCGGTGGATACGCCGTCGGCATTCTCGCCTACGAAGGCATCGGATCGGGGTTCATTCAGTGGCCGGTCGCGCTTCTGGCTTCCGCGCTGTTCGCGCTGGTCATCGGGGCGCTGTCGCTACGCACGCGCGGCGTCTACTTCATCATGATTACGCTCGCCTTTGCGCAAATGGCCTACTACATCGCCTCGGGGATGGCCCGCTACGGCGGCGATGACGGCCTGACGATCTACAAGCGCAGCGATTTCGGCGGATTGATCAACCTCTCGGACCGGACGCAATTCTATTATGTCTGCCTCGCCTGCTTGTTTGGCGGAATCTATCTGGTCTGGCGCATCGTCAATTCACGCTTCGGACTGGTCGTTCAGGGCGTGCGCTCCAACGAGCAGCGCATGGAGGCGATCGGATTTCATGCCAACCGCTACCGGCTGGTTTGCTTCGTTATTTCAGGCATGATGTGCGGTCTGGCCGGCGCATTGCTTGCCACCAACACGGATTTCGTCAGCCCGTCGATCATGTACTGGACTCGCTCGGGCGATCTGATGGTGATGGTCATTCTTGGAGGAATCGGCTCCTTGTTCGGACCGGTGATCGGGACCATCCTTTTCCTCGTGCTGGAGGAATCGCTGTCCCAGGTGACCGAGTTTTCGGGAATTATCATCGGTCCGCTGCTGTTGCTGATCGTTCTGTTCGCGCGCGGCGGCATCGACGGCTGGCTGGGGAGGCTGCGCCGTGGCTGATCCCCTGCTCAGCGTCAAAAACCTCTCCCGGCGCTTCGGAGGAATCGTCGCGACCGACGATTTGTCGCTCGATGTCGTCAGGGGCGAACTGCATGCAATCATCGGCCCGAACGGTGCCGGCAAGACCACGCTTATCAGCCAGTTGACCGGACAACTGCAACCAAACTCCGGCAGCATTCATTTCGCAGGCCGGGACGTGACGCGTTTACCCGCCTA
This sequence comes from Pseudomonadota bacterium, assembly GCA_018240625.1. Classification (GTDB taxonomy): domain Bacteria; phylum Pseudomonadota; class Alphaproteobacteria; order Rhizobiales; family Xanthobacteraceae; genus Nitrobacter. Next base: position 6,856 of record JAFEFK010000930.1, on the reverse strand, counting down.
TCGCCGTAGCGCGCTCGGCCTTGCACGCTCATTCCAGATCACGTCGCTGCTGAAGGATTTCACGGCGATCGACAATGTCGCGCTCGCGGCGCAGGCGCACGACGGACATTCGTTCCGGTTCTGGGGCAACGCCCGCAAAGAACTCCACCTGCGCAAAGCAGCGATGGCCGCGATGGAGCGCGTCGGCCTCGGCCAGCGCGCAGAATCTATCGTGTCTGAATTGAGCCACGGCGAGCAGCGCGAGCTCGAACTCGCAGTAGCGCTGGCGTCGAAGCCGCAAATGCTGGTGCTGGACGAACCGATGGCGGGGCTTGGCGTGACGGAGTCTGCGCGCATGGTGAAACTGCTTCGGGAGTTGCGCCGCGAAGTCACCATCGTATTGGTGGAGCACGATATGGACGCGGTGTTCGCGCTCGCCGATCGCATCACCGTTCTGGTCTACGGCCGGGTCATCGCCTGTGACGTTCCGGCCGCGATCCGTCAGAACCCGGAGGTTCGCCGCGCTTATCTCGGCGATCAGCAGGTGGTCACGCATCATGGCTGACAGCGCGCCCCTCCTCGAGGTGGAGAATATCGAGACCTGCTACGGTCTCAGCCAGGTTTTGTTCGGTCTGTCGCTATCGATTCAGAGCGGCGAAATGGTCACGCTCATGGGCCGCAACGGCATGGGGAAAACCACTACCATCCGCTCCATTATGGGACTCACGTCCGCGCGGGCTGGAACGATCCGCTTTGCCGGAAGCGAGATTCGCGGCCTTGCTTCATTCCGGATCGCAAAGCTGGGGATCGGCCTGGTGCCTGAGGGCCGCCAGATTTTCCCGAATCTCACCGTGCGCGAGAACCTCGTCGCCGCGTCCGCCAATCGTCTCAAGGCTTCCGATCCGTGGACACTCGAGAAGGTTCATGCCCTGTTTCCGCGACTGGCCGAGCGCCGCAACAATATGGGCGCGACTCTGTCGGGCGGCGAGCAGCAGATGCTCGCAATCGGCCGCGCGCTCATGATCAATCCTCGGCTTCTGATTCTGGACGAGGCGACCGAAGGCCTGGCACCTCTGATCCGCGACGAGATCTGGAACTGCCTGTCGTTGCTGAAAGCGCGGGGCCAGTCGGTTCTGGTCATCGACAAGAATGTCGAAAACCTCACCCGCATCGCCGACCGTCACTACATTATCGAGCGCGGCCGGGTGGTGTGGAGCGGCACGTCGCAGGAATTGATCGCAGTTCCCGATCTGCAGCACCGCTATCTCGGTATCTGATCGCAGCCGCGCGCCGTCAGAACATCTCGAAATATTCCCGCTGCTCCCATTCCGTGACTTCGGACTGGAATCGCTCGATCTCCGCATTCTTGATATGCACGTAGTAGTCGACGAATTCCGCACCCAGCGCCTGGCGGAAGAACGGATCGTCCTTGAGTGCAAAGACCGCTTCGCGCAGCGTCTTCGGCAGCAAGCTCGCCTGCGTCTCGTACGGTGTATCCGACGATGGACCCGGATCGAGGCCGCGATCGACACCGTCGAGGCCCGAGAGAATCTGCGAGGCCATGTATAAATATGGATTAGCTGCCGGCTCACCGATCCTGTTTTCGAGGCGCGTCGCCGGATCGTTCTCTCCGCCAAGCACACGAATCATGACGCCGCGATTGTCGCGTCCCCAGATCGCGCGATCGGGCGCCAGCGAGTAGGACCGGTAGCGCTTGTAACCGTTGATGGTTGGCGTCGTGAAGACCGTCGACGCGCGCGCGTGGTGCAACAATCCGCCGAGATAATGTCGGCCAAAGGAACTGAGTGGTTCACCGTTCCCGGTGGCCATAAAAGCATTCTTGTCGTTGGTCCGAGACACCAGCGACTGATGCAGATGCCAACCTGACGCGACAACGTTGGGAATCTTGGGCCGGCACATGAAGGTCGCGTGATAGCCGCGCCGTTGGCAGATCTGCTTCACGGCACTGCGAAACAACACCATGTTGTCGGCAGGCTGCAGGCCCACTGTCGGCTGGAACGTGAATTCGCATTGGCTGGGGCCAAATTCCACTTCGATCGATCGCAACGGCAGACCCAGTGCCAGAATATCGCGGCGGATCATCTCGAGCACCGGCTCCATCTGATCGTAGCGCTGCTCGGTCAGATACTGATAGCCGTGCGACAGCAGACTCACCGATGGCGGCTGTCCCGGCTGGCCGGCATCCTCCGGCGACATGCGCGCATCATCCACCTTGAAAACATGACACTCAACCTCAAGGCCGGCGACGAAATCATAGCCGCGCTTCGCTAGCGTCGTCAGCACCGATTTGTAGAGATTGCGGGTCGCAAAGGGCACCGGGCGTCCGTCGGCAAAATGCACATCGCACAACAGCCAACCGGTAGCCGAGGCCCATGGCAGTATGCGAAAGCTCAGCGGATCCGGCACCATCAGAACATCGGCCGCCCCCTCCATCTCCCGCATTCCGAACCCGCCGCCGGCCGTGAAGACCGGAAACACCGTGCGATGCGAGGTATCCTTGGCCAGCATCGTCGTGGTGATGGTGCAGCCGTTCTCAAGCGAGCGGAGCGCCTCGCTCGCCACCAGCGTCTTGCCTCTGAGGATGCCGTGCTGATCCGGAAAAGACAGCCTGATGACTTCAAGCTTTTGTTCCTCGACGATACGGCGCAGGCGCGCCGCAGCCTCTTTCTGCTCATCGGACCAGAGGCCGTGACGCTCAACGAAACTCAACGTGCGGCCTCCCCCCTTCGAACCGAAAGATCATCCTTCACTCGGCGGCCGTCAGATGGCGAATCTTTTCTGCGAGCTCCGCAGGCACCGGCGCGGCCCACGGCGCGCCGCGTCGGCGTTTGACATCCACCTCCATCCAGAAGGTCTCCCACCCACGCGTCGGCCCGATGCCATCCATCGTTGCGGGCCCCTGGATGCTGCGCGCATGCGCCTCATTGAGGAACATGAACGGCTTCTCGCCACCGGCGACCTTTTCGATTTGTTCCCTCAACAGACGGCGGTACTGCACGATGGCCTTGTCGGACTGGCCAAGATGCTCGTTGGTGCGATCCTGAATCGGTCCCATGGATTCCACGGCCCACTGATCGTGCACGTTGATGTCGGTGCCCATGCCGGTGTAGGTCTCGGTCGCCTGCTCATGCGGATCGAAGCCATAATCGTTCGATTTGTTTTTTCGCGAGACGTAGTCAGGCAGTTCGTAAAGCTCGAGCCGCTGGTCGCGCATCTTCTGCTTGTCCACCGGCGTCGAATAGCTGGTAAAGATCGCATACCAGTAGCAATTCTCGTCGTCCACCGGCACATGCCACTGCGTGATCGTCATCTCCGTACTCATGGGAATGACGAACCCATGTGGGAACAGTTGATTGGTGACGCGGACATGGGTTCGCTCGCCGTCGATTTCGCGTAGCGCGATCAATCGCATGCCGTATTCGGTATGTTCGACATTGATAATCGGACGGTCGTATTCGCGAAGGATCTTCGTCATGGGCATCTCGCTGCCGGCCGACGCACCGCGAAACTGTTTGCCATAGGCGGCAGCCGGGTCTTCGTCTTCGAAGAAGCGATGCAGGAAGGAGGCATGCGACGGATCGATGCCGACCTCAAGCGCCTGAAGCCAGTTACAGTTGATATGGCCCTTGAACGCGAACGTGTAGGCGTCCGGCGCAACGAAGCAGTCGATCTCCGGAAATGCCGGCGGTTCGCCCTCACCCAAGTAAGCCCAGAGAATTCCACTCTTCTCCACGACGGGATAGGCGCGCTGCTTGATGCCTTTGCACAACACCGAATCCTTCGGCTCGGCGGGTGTCTCAAGGCATTGGCCCGTCGCGTCGAACAGCCAGCCGTGGAAGGCGCAGCGCAAGCCGCCATTTTCCAGACGGCCGAAGGCCAGATCTGCGCCGCGATGCGCACAGTGGCGGTCGATCAGGCCGTAGCGGCCCTGCTCATCGCGAAACAGCACCAGTTTCTCACCGAGCAGTTTTACCGGCTTGACCGGCCGCGGTCCCTGCAACTCATCGATGAGAGCCGCCGGTTGCCAGTACATCCGCATCAGTTTCCCGGCTGGGTCTTTGGGACCCGTGCGGGTGATCAGATCATTCTGCTCCTGACTCATCATGAGCGGCTCTCCCGTCTCTCCACCAGACTATTTCACATCGTACGCAACAGGCAGAATGTTCGCCTATTGAACATTTGTTCGAAGACGAGTTTACTGCGGGAGCGGCCCCGCGCAAGCGTTTTCCATCGAGCCCAGGGGATCGAGCGGCCGAGATAAAGCCCATGCCAAAACTGAAACGAAGCAAGTCTGAACTGGACGCGAAGCGGCCCGGCGCTGAGGTCATCGAGAGCCTGAACCGGGGACTTCGCGTCATCGAGGTCTTCGGCACCGAGCCCCGCCCGATGACGCTGAGCGATGTTGCCAAGGCCGCCGGACTGCCGCGGGCGACGGCGCGACGTATTCTCTTTACGCTTGCGGAGAAGGGGTTTGTCGAAGCCGGCGACAAATTCTTTACGCTGACGCCACAGGTACTACGGCTGGCGGCTGCGTGGCTGTCATCCAGCCAGCTCGTTTCTGTGCTTCAGCCCGCATTGGACCGACTGTCGAGCGAGGCGCAGGAAATCAGTTCACTCGCGATTCTGGACGGAGAAGAAGTTGTCTTCGTTGCCCGTGCCAGCCCTGCACGGGTTTTTTCATCGGGAGTCGACATCGGCTACCGGTTGCCGGCCTTCTGTACGTCGGTCGGGCGCGTCCTGCTGGGCCGGCTGACGCACGACGAACTTGCCTCGGCGGTTGACGCGATGAAGCTGACAGCGCTGACGCCATCTACCGTAACAAACCGAAAAGCGTTGCTGGCAACGATCGCCACCGATCGCAACAACCGCTATTCGCTGGTAGACCGCGAGGCCGAACCTGGGTTTCGCTCAATCTCGGTGCCCGTGCGCCGTCATGACGGCACAATCGTCGCCGCCATGAACATCGGCGCTCATGTCGATCGTATTTCGCGAGACGAAATGACCAGGCGATTCCTTCCCCTGCTCCGGAAGGCGGCGGAATCCGTGCAACCTCTCATGCTCTGAGGACAGCTTCGCGTCTCCATGAGTTGCCAGCGCCGCCGAGTCCCAATAACAAGGAAGAAATAAGACTGCGCGGCTCAGTTCGCCGATCCGCCGGCAAAAACGGAAGAAGCCAGAGGTTACGTCCATGAAAGCTCAGTCTCATGCTGCCGCCGGCAAATGGTCTCCCTCCGCGGAGGCAAGCGATATCGTTAAAAGCATTCATGCAATGCTTCACCCGCGCAATATCGTTTTGGTCGGCGCAACGGACAAGCCAGGCAACTATGCTGAACGGATCTGGAACAACCTGATCAAGTACAGCTTCAAAGGCGGTCTGTATCCGATCAATGCCAAGCGCGAGACGATCTGGGGCGTTCCCTGCTACAAGGATTTTGCCAGCCTGCCTGACAAGCCAGATCACGTGCTGGTGTTGGTGCCGGCGCGGTTCGCGGTGCAGGTCATTCGCGATGCGGCCGCAGCGGGTGCCCGCTCGGCCACCATCGTCACCTCCGGGTTCAGCGAATTGCAGGATGCGGAAAGCCAGCGGCTTGCCGCCGAGCTGCAGCAGGCGGTGAAGGAAACCGGCCTCGCCGTCACGGGCCCCAATTGCCTCGGTAATCTCAGCGCCGGCGAAAACCTGTTCACGAACATCGATGACCGCGTGGTGACGATGGAAGCCGGGCCTGTCGCAATCGCCGGGCAATCCGGCGCGATCGTGATGGCTATCCGACAGACCCTCGAAGATCGCGGCGTCGGCGTCGGATACATGGTGACGACCGGAAACGAGGCCGGGCTCGAGACCACCGACCTGATGGCCTATTTCGCAGCCGATCCGAGCATCCGGGTTATTGTCGTCTATTTGGAAGGCGTGCGCGACACCAAGGCCTTCCGCGATGCCTGCAAGGCAGCCCGTGCTGCCGGAAAACCGATTATCGCGCTGAAGCTCGGCGCTTCGGATGGTGGGCGTGCCGCGGCAATGGCACATACCGGTGCGCTCGCGGGCTCAATCGAGACGTTCGACGCCATCTCGACCCGCGAAGGCGTGATCCGTGCACGCGGTCTGGATGAAGTGATCGAGATGACCGAATGCTTCGCTCACGCCGACACGCCCAAGGGGGATCGTCTCGCGGCGGTCAGCCTGTCCGGCGGCAAGCGCGGTCTTCTGATCGATGCATTCTCGTCGGCAGGCCTTGATTTCAAACCGCTCGGCAAAAGCGCGAACGATAAGCTCGCAAAAATGCTCGGTCCCGGCAGCATCGTTGGCAATCCGCTTGACGCGGGCTTCGCAGCGGTGGTCGATCCATCGGTCTATATGCAGTCGATCAAGATCATGATCGACGATCCCGACACCGATATTGTCATTATCGACGCCGAATTGCCCAAGATGCCGCACGAATTGCGCGAACGCAACCTCCGTATCGTCAACGAGATGGCGGCGACCGCCGGCAAGCCTGTGATCTACATCAGCGCGATGTCGATCGGCTTCACTGAATTCACCAAGAGCCTGCGCAAATCGCTACCCCACCTCACCGTCATGCAAGGTCTTGAGCGGGCCGTGACTGCCATCAAGGCGCTGACCGGCTATGCCTCTCTGCGCAAGGACGTGCCGGAAATTGTACCGACATCCAGCGAGGCGGCTCGAAGGGTCCTTGAACGCGTACTCAAAAACACCAATGGCGCAGCGCTCGATGAAGTCGCATCGAAGAAACTGCTCAAGGCTTATGGCATCCCGGTGTCGAAGGAAGAGATCGTGCAGGATGCGGCGAGCGCTGTGAAAGTTGCGAAGAAAATCGGCTTTCCGGTGGTGGCGAAGGTC
>JAFEFK010000092.1 GCA_018240625.1 Pseudomonadota bacterium | reverse complement strand
GACGGCGGCTCGCTCGTCGCGGGCGCAGCGGAAGAATGCCAGAGCTCATCGGGAGCGATACGCCGCGCAGAAGCGTTGTCGCGCGCCACCGGCAGCATCGGCGCGGTCGCTTTCAGCCGCACCGGTGATCCCATGATCGGCGAATTCAGCGACGCGCAACTGCTGAAAAAATTCGGCGACGTGCCGGACGATCTCGGCGGACTGTAAACGATTGCATCACGAAGCCTGCTGCCGGCGCTGTGCCTTGCGGACGTACATTGCGCTATCGGCCTGCTCCAGCGCCGTACCCGCTTCGGCGTGCGGACCGAGAATGGCAACGCCGGCCGAGGCGCCGGCCGACACGGTGCGACCGCGGAACGTGAACGTCAGCCGATCGATCGTCTCTTCGAGTGAAGCCGCCTTGGCGCGCGCGTCGGTCTCGCTGAGATTCCACAACAGCATCGCGAATTCGTCGCCGCCCAGCCGTCCGATCAGATCGGAAGATCGCACGTGCCGCGACAGCGCTGCGACCACGGCCTTCAACACCGCATCTCCCGCCGCATGGCCGAAAGCGTCGTTGATCGGCTTCAGGCGATCGACGTCGAGCACGATGAGGGCACCGCTGGCGTGATAGCGCCTGATGTAGGCGACCGAACGGTTGAGTTCCCGTTCGAAGCCGCGGCGATTGAGAATGCCAAGCAGAAAATCGATATCGGCCGAGGCCTCGAGTTGCTCGATTCGCGCCTGGGCCGCCGCGAGCTGAGATTTCAGGCGGCGGATGGTAGCCTTCGCATGCGCTGCGGCATCGGTCCCGCTCGGCTCGCGCTTCGGCGCCAGAGCAGCGAGTCGCGCCGACGGCGGACTGGCTTGCCGCGCAGCAGGCGCAGCCTTGCGACGGCTCGCTTTCCGTTTCGCGGCCGCGGGAGAGGACGCTTTCGGTGTCTTTTTCATCGTCACAAGACTTGCCGCCATTCACCAAGAAAGGATAGTCCATTCCGGACGGCTTGCCTCGTCAAGACACCCTCCTATAATCCGGGCTATGTTTCTGGATTCCCGAAAGAATTACTGAATGACCGCCGCCGTCGCCATTATCATGGGAAGCCAGTCGGACTGGGAAACCATGCGTCACGCCGCGGAAACTCTCGCTGCGCTTGGCGTTGCCTGCGAAAAGCGGATCGTTTCCGCGCACCGAACGCCGGACCGGTTGTTTGCCTTCGCCAAGGGCGCCAAGGCCGCAGGCTTCAAGATCATCATCGCGGGCGCCGGAGGCGCGGCACACCTGCCCGGCATGGCGGCGGCACTGACGGAATTGCCGGTGCTCGGCGTGCCCGTCGAATCCAAGGCGCTCTCCGGCGTCGATTCGCTGTATTCGATTGTGCAGATGCCGGCCGGCATTCCGGTGGGAACGCTGGCGATCGGCAAGCCGGGCGCCATCAACGCCGCTCTGCTCGCGGCCAGCATGCTGGCGCTTCATGACGACGCCCTCGCGGGGCGGCTTGCCGCATGGCGCAAGCAGCAGACCGATGCGGTCAGCGAGCGTCCGGAGGGTTCGGCGTGAGCGGCTCACATCAGGTGAAGCTCAAGCCGGGCGACACCATCGGAATTCTCGGCGGCGGACAATTGGGCCGGATGCTGGCATTGGCAGCGGCGCGTCTTGGCCTGAAGTGCCAGGTGTTCGCGCCGGATCCGGACTCGCCCGCGTTCGACGTGGTGCAGAACGCGACCTGCGCCGAATATGCCGACGTCGAGGCGCTGGAATTGTTCGCGTCCGATGTCGATGTTGTCACCTAT
>JAFEFK010000929.1 GCA_018240625.1 Pseudomonadota bacterium | reverse complement strand
TATGCCAAGACACTTGCAACATGGCGAAGCAATTTCCGCGCGGCGTGGCCAAATCTGACCCCATTGGGATTCGATGACCGCTTTCGCCGGTTGTGGGAGTATTATCTCGCGTATTGCGAAGCTGGATTTCGTTCGGGAAACATCGACGTCCGGCACGTTATTTTTGCAAAGGGCGAATAGCAGCGGCACGCTCGCGAGCCATGCGGCCGATCGTCTTCGCTCACTTGTGCCACCTCCGCCCCTGAACTAGGGTTGCTGTCAGAACCTCCAACCGCTGACAGATTTACATCCATGAGAATCAATAACGACGTCGTCGAAGCGATCGGCAACACACCGCTTATCAAGTTGAGGCACGCGTCAGAGGCGACGGGATGCACCATTCTGGGCAAGGCCGAATTCATGAATCCGGGCCAGTCCGTGAAGGATCGCGCCGGCAAATGGATGATCCTCGAAGCCGAGAAGCGCGGCGAACTCAAGCCCGGCGGTCTGGTTGTCGAGTCGACAGCCGGCAATACCGGAATAGGTCTCGCTGTAGTCGCAAGCGCCCGCGGCTATCGCACGATTATCGTGATTCCGGACACGCAGAGCCGGGAAAAAAAAGACATGCTGCGGCTCAATGGCGCTGAGCTCATCGAGGTGCCGGTCGTCCCCTACAGCAATCCGAACCAGTTCCAGCACCTCGGGAAGCGGTTGGCCGAGCAACTGCGCAAGACCGAGCCGAACGGCGTCCTGTTCGGCGATCAGTGGAACAACCTGGACAATCCCAAGGCGCACTACGAGTCGACCGGCCCTGAAATCTGGCAGCAGACCAATGGCAAGATCGACGGCTTCATCTGCGCGGTGGGCACCGGCGGCACGCTTGCCGGCACGAGTGCGTACCTGAAGGAAAAGAACAAGGCCGTGGTCATCGGGTGCGCCGATCCCCACGGCGCCGCCATGTATGAATATTTCAAACACGGTGAGGCCAAGGTGACATCAGGCGGATCGATCACCGAAGGCATAGGCCTCGGGCGCGTCACGCCCGTCATCAAACAAGCCGTTGTCGACAACGCCTATCTGATTCCGGACGATGAGGCCGTGACCGTGATCTACGATCTGCTCGAGCACGAAGGACTTTGCCTCGGAGGCTCCACCGGCATCAACGTCGCCGGCGCGATTCGTCTGGCGAAGGACCTGGGGCCGGGCCACACCATTGTGACCATCCTCTGCGATTCCGGCGGGCGATATCAGTCAAAGCTGTTCAATCCGGAGTTCATGCGCTCCAAGAATCTTCCGGTGCCGACGTGGCTGGAGAAGCGAAGCACGGTCAAAATCCCGCTCGTTGCGACGTGATGTCGGCGCAACAGGTCAGCGCAGGATCTGACTGAGGAAGAGCTGGCTTCGCGGATGTTGCGGGTTGGCGAAAAAATTCGCCGGCGTGTTGGATTCGATGATCTGGCCGGCGTCCATGAACACGATGCGGTTGGCCACTTCCTTGGCAAATCCCATTTCGTGAGTCACGACGAGCATGGTCATGCCTTCCTTGGCCAGATCCACCATGGTGTCCAGCACTTCCTTGACCATCTCGGGATCAAGCGCGGAAGTCGGTTCGTCGAACAGCATGACTTTCGGATTCATCGTGAGCGCGCGTGCAATCGCCACACGCTGCTGTTGGCCTCCCGACATCTGACCGGGATATTTATTGGCCTGATGCGGAATCTTGACGCGTTCGAGAAACTTCATCGCAGCCGCCTCCGCGTCCTTCTTCGGGATATTGCGGACCCAGATCGGAGCCAGCGTGCAGTTCTCAAGCACGGTCAGGTGCGGAAACAGGTTGAAGCTCTGGAAAACCATTCCCACTTCGCGCCGGACTTCCTCAACGCGCCGCAGATTGGGTCCAAGTTCGATACCGTCGACGACGATCTGGCCTTCCTGAAATTCCTCAAGCGCGTTGATGCAGCGGATCAGCGTCGATTTTCCCGAGCCTGAAGGTCCGCAGATCACGATGCGCTCGCCGCGCGCCACGTCCAGACCGATGTCTCGCAGCACATGGAAGCTGCCGTACCATTTGTTGAGGCCGGCGATGGAAACGATGGCGTTTGCGTCTGTCATGATAACCCCATCTCAGGTCCGCCGGTGCGCGTTCAGCCGATGTTCGACGAACAGCGAATACCGCGACATGCTGAAGCAGAACACAAAATAGATTATTCCGGCGAACGCGAACCCCGTGAAGAGCGTGGTTGGCGTCGCCCACGTCGGATCTGCGAACGAAGCCCGCAAGCTGCCGAGCAGATCGAACAGCGCGACGATCGAAACCAGCGACGTATCCTTGAACAGCGCGATGAAGCTGTTGACTAGGCCGGGGATGACATGCCGCAGCGCTTGCGGCATGATGATCAGCCCCGTGGTCTTCCAGTACGACAGGCCAAGCGCGTTGGCCGCTTCGCCCTGCCCTCTCGGAATAGCAGCCAATCCGCCGCGAATGACTTCGGCATTATAGGCGCCGGTAAACAGCGCGATACCGATCAGGACCCGGACCAGACCATCAACGGTGAAGTTGCCGGGCAAGAAAAGCGGCAGCATGTAAGTTGCGAAAAACAGCACGGTGATCAGGGGTACACCGCGCCAAAACTCGATGAAGGTGACCGAAAATACGCGTATCAGCGGAATGGTGGATCGTCGTCCCAAGGCGAGCGCGATACCGACCGGCATCGATGTGACGATACCGGTGACCGACACCACCAGCGTCACCAGAAGACCACCCCATAGCCGGGTATCGACGATCGGCAGGCCACCGCGATCGAGATGCATCACGGCGATCACCAGCCCAATGCCGGCAAAAATCGTCAAGCTCGTGACCAGCGCGCGCCACCCCGTGCGGAACGCGCCATTCAGCAGAAACATCAGCACCGAAACAATCGCCGCGGTACACGCAAAATCGTACCATACCGGCTGACCGGAGGCCTGAAACCGATCGCGAAGCCAGACCAGGGGCCAAACAATCAACGCCAGTGCGTTGCCGATCAGTGCAACGGCGTTTCCGAGCAGCCACGCCACGACGCCGAATTTGCTCGTCTCCCCCAATGCAGCAAGCTGACGCCCGGCGTTGCCGATGCTATCGGCGAAACCCGACAGAAAGCCGACGATCCAGCTCACGCCGAACCCGCCGATGCCTCCGCCATGCAGCAGGAAGAACGCGACGACGGGAAAAGCGATAAAGAACAGGCCCGCGTTGAGACTCTTGGCAGGCAGCCGCGGAATCAGAAGCGGCAGCAGCAAGACGGCAGCCAGCAGGAACGTCAGGTTCACGCGCCATCGTTCCGGCTCGGGATAAAAGCCGTAGATGAACTGGATGATTTTGGCCTGGACGAACGGCCAACACGCTCCCACCGGATGTCCCGCGGTCTCGGCCAGACATGCTGTGCGGTCCTTGCCTTCCCAGACGGCGTCCACGAGAAGAAACCGGATTGTCGGGACGATGATGAACCAGAGCAGCAACACACCGACGATCGTCAGCAACGCGTTGGTCGGGGAATTGAACAGACGGGTCCGCAGGAAACCGGCAAAGCCCGTGGTTTTGATCGGCGCGGGCCGCTCCGGAACAAGCTCGGTGCGAACGAACGACGATGTGGGCTGGTCGGTCATGCGCCCATGCTCCGTCCGATACGCCAGCCGTAGAAACTCATGATCGCGCTCGTCACCAGTGAAATCAGCAGATACACGCCCATCGTGATGGCGATGATTTCAATGGCCTGTCCGGTCTGGCTCAGCGTCGTGCCCGCGAACACCGAGAACAGGTCCGGATATCCGATGCCGACAGCCAGCGACGAATTCTTGGTGAGGTTGAGATACTGATTCGTGAGTGGTGGAAGAATGACGCGCATGGCTTGTGGAACGACGATCAAGCGCAGCGTCGAGCCGCGCGACAGCCCGAGCGATGCTCCCGCCTCCATCTGCCCTTTGTGAACCGAGAGAATTCCGGCCCGCACCACTTCCGCGATGAACGCCGCGGTATAGGTCGACAGCGCCAATGTAAGGGCAACAAATTCCGGGATCACGCGTGAACCGCCGGAGAAATTAAATCCTTTGAGAACCGGCATCTCGAACGTGACAGGGACGCCAAAAACGAGCGTCGCGATCAGTGGAAGGCCGATCAGCAGGCCAAGAACATACGGCCAGATGACGATCCGTCTTCCGTTCTGAAAAAGCGCATGCCGCGAATAGCTCCGCAGCAGCAGGCAACCGACGATGGCAACGACCACCGCAATTGCAAACGGAATAAGACCCTCGTGCCCGACCGGCCTCGGAACGACCAGACCGCGATTGTTGAGAAAAAAGCTGCCGAAGATCGAAACGCTTTGGCGCGGATTCGGCAGCGTACTCAACACCGCGAGATACCAGAACAAAATCTGGAACAGCAGCGGCTGATTTCGAACCAGTTCAACATACCCGCCCGAAATACGCGATACCAGCCAGTTCGGTGACAATCGGCCGAGCGCGACAATAAAGCCGATAATCGTCGCGAAAAAAATACCGACCGCCGCTACCAGCAGGGTGTTAAGAAGCCCGACGAAAAACACGCGCGTATAGGTGTCGGTCTCGGAGTACGGAATCAGGCTCTGACTGACGCCAAAGCCCGCCGTGTGCGACATGAAACCGAAACCGGACGCAATACGTTGCGTCTCCAGGTTTCCGCGAGCGTTGGATACGATCTCATAGCTGATCCATGCCAGCGCTGCGACGAACAGCACCTGCAGCGCAAGCCCGCCCCAGCCTGCTTTTCCGCCAAGCGCACGCCGCAGTTTGAAAAGAAACTGCGGCGGCGGTTTTCGAGGCTCGACGGCCATCGCCATTTTCAGGCGGTGACGTTAGCGGATCGGCGGCGCGTATTGAATGCCGCCCTTGTTCCAGAGCTTGTTGAGGCCGCGCGCAATGCCAAGTTTCGAACCGGCGCCGACGTTACGATCGAAGGATTCACCGTAGTTGCCGACCGCTTTGACAATGCGCACAACCCAGTCTTTCGTAACGCCGAGCTGTTCGCCGAAATTGCCGTCAGTGCCCAGCACACGTTTCAGCTCGGGCTTATCGGCCGTCTTGGCCATTTCCTCGACGTTCTTCTGGGTGATGCCGAATTCTTCGGCATCCATCATCGCAAACAAGGTCCACTTGACGAGATCGAACCACTGGTCGTCGCCATGGCGGACCATCGGTCCAAGCGGCTCCTTCGAGATCACCTCCGGTAACACCACATGGTCTGCCGGGTTGGCAAGCTTGAGACGCTCGGCGTAGAGCTGCGAGACATCCGAGGTGAACACGTCGCAGCGCCCGGATTCATAAGCCTTCACGGTTTCGTCGGCCGAACTGAACGCGATGACTTCGTACTTCATCTTGTTGCTCTTGAAGTAGTCTGCGAGATTCTGTTCGGTCGTGGTACCGGTCTGAACGCAGACAGACGCGCTGTTCAGTTCCAGCGCGGAATTGACCTTCAGCGACTTTTTAACCAGAAAGCCCTGGCCGTCGTAATAGGTGACGCCAGTGAAATTCGCACCGAGCGAGGTATCGCGGGATAGCGTCCAGGTCGTATTACGGGACAGCACATCGATTTCGCCGGATTGCAGCGCAATGAAGCGATCCTTGGCGGAGAGCGGGACGAATTTCACCTTGGTGGGGTCATTGAAAATCGTTGCGGCAATCGCCCGGCACACATCGACGTCGATCCCGGTCCAGTTACCTTTGTCATCGGGCGCCGAAAACCCCGGCAACCCCTGGCTGACGCCACAAGAAAGCATCCCTCGCGCCTTGACGGTCTCAAGGGTGGTTTTTCCCTTCGCGGCATCCTGCGCAACGGCGGATTGCAGCGAAAGGCCGGCGGCGAGAGCGAAAGTAACAGCAAGTACGCGTTTCATGGCAATGCCTTTCAAGGACACCAAAGGATGGTTACACCGTTGCCGTTCAGACGCTCCGTTGAGACCCGCCGTCGATCCGCCCCCTCCACAAGAGCCCGCCGCCGACGAGCTTCGTCGACAGGCTGAGGTGGAGATCTGGTCGAAGCTCGCGGCAGGCCCCTCAACATGCAGCGACTAGACAGTTGGATTCCATCACAGAACGACTAGAGGGCCGGGTCAAGGGGTTGACGAGCCTCTTCCCCCTCCTGTTAGTAACGAAATCACTCCGGAGTTAACGTCCGGCAGGTTTCGGGGCCGTCGCACAGCGACAATATGCCTCCTTTTGCAGCGGCGGACGCATGAACTCCTCAGACGACGAACAGACGGAATCACTCCGGGCGGAAACCAGACTTGTCGTCTCTGGTCGTGACACCAAGGCCCAGAGAGGATTCGTCAATCCGCCGGTCGTACGCGGCTCGACCGTGCTCTATCCGACCGCTGACGATCTGCATGCCCATCGCGGGGAGTTCCAATACGGACGGCTGGGCACGCCGACCACTCGCGCCTTGCAGAATGCATTGATGGCACTGGAGGGGCCCGAGTGCGCGGGCGTCGGGCTGGTTCCCTCAGGGTTGTCTGCGATCTCGA
The DNA here is from genome assembly GCA_018240625.1 of Pseudomonadota bacterium. GTDB lineage: Bacteria > Pseudomonadota > Alphaproteobacteria > Rhizobiales > Xanthobacteraceae > Nitrobacter. Next base: position 3,079 of record JAFEFK010000929.1, on the reverse strand, counting down.
CGGCCCTTCTGTCGGTGTTGAAGGCTGGTGATCACATCCTGGTCAGCGATAGCGCGTACCGGCCGACGCGAAATTTCTGCAACGGGGTTCTGGCCCGCTACGGAGTCGAAACCACCTATTTTGATCCGTCGATCGGCGCCGGCATTGCCAAGCAGTTCCGATCCAACACCCGGGCGGTGATGGTAGAAGCGCCGGGTTCACAGTCTTTCGAGATGCCGGATATTCCGGCGATCGCCGCTGTTGCGCATGCGCACGACGCGCTGGTCATCGACGACAACACATGGGCCACCCCTCTCTACCGCCGCGCGCTTGAGCAAGGTGTGGACATCAGTATGCAGGCCGCGACCAAATACATCGGCGGACACTCCGACATCATGTTTGGAACCATCTCGGCCAACGCCAGGGCGTGGCCCGCGATCGCCGAAACCATCAGGCTGCTCGGCGTTTGCGCGGGACCCGACGACGTATTTTTGGCGTTGCGAGGCTTGCGGACGCTCGCAGTGAGGCTCGCGCATCACAAACAGGCTGCGATCGAGATGGCGCGGTGGCTCGCGGCGCGGCCGGAAGTCGCCAGAGTTTTACACCCGGCGCTGCCGAGCGATCCCGGCCACGCGATCTGGAAGCGTGATTTCACCGGCTCGTCCGGATTGTTCAGCATTGTCCTTAAACCTGCGCCGAAAGAAGCCGTCGATGCGCTGCTCGACACGGTCAAACTGTTCGGCATGGGCTATTCGTGGGGGGGCTATGAGAGCCTGATCATCCCCTTCGATTGTACGGAGTATCGCACGGCGACAAATTGGGCGCCGGGCGGTCCGACCCTGCGGCTTCACATCGGGCTCGAAAGCCTCGATGATTTGAAAGCCGACCTCGACCGCGGATTTGCGGCATTCAATGCGGTCGCCCGCTGAGCAGCTCCATCGCGGCTTCAGCCGCGGTCCAGTCGGGGCTTTTTTTGAGCCACTAACCCAACAAAAAGATTGATCCGTCACTGTTTGCGGATAGCGTTACCGTTCGACTCAAATCTAACCACGAGAAATCATGGGAAGCCTTGTACTTCTCGACCTGATGGGCGGCGTCGCGTTGCTGCTGTGGGGCCTGCATATGGTCCACAGCGGGATTTTGCGCGCTTTTGGCCCGGACTTGCGCCGGTTGCTGAGCAAAGCGCTCAACAATCGCTTTGCCGCGTTCGGCGCCGGCCTTGGGTTAACGGCACTGCTGCAAAGCAGTACGGCCACGGGCCTCATCACAAGCTCATTCGCCGCCGAAGGTCTGGTCAGTCTGGTTCCTGCGCTGGCGATCATGCTTGGAGCGAACGTCGGCACCACCCTGATCGTTCAGGTCCTGTCGTTCAACATTTCCGCGGTTGCGCCGATCTTCTTTGTCATCGGCCTGACAGCGTTCCGTGCCGGCGCACGTTCCCGCATCAAGGACATCGGCCGCGTCTTTATCGGCCTCGGCCTGATGCTGCTGGCTTTGCATATTCTTCTCAACACCCTGGCGCCGGCCGAGAATGCTCCGAGCATGCGCATTCTGATGGGCTCTATCACGTCAGACCCAATTCTCTGCATCCTCATTGGGGCGATTGTTACCTGGGCCGTTCATTCCAGCGTCGCGACCGTTCTTCTCATCATGTCGCTCGCCTTCTCCCAGTTCATAGCGCTCCCCGCGGCTTTTGCGCTCGTGCTGGGGGCCAATGTCGGCAGCGCCATCAACCCCATCGTGGAAGGCGCGCGCCGTGATGACCCCGCGAGTTACCGGCTTCCGGTCGGCAACCTGATCAACCGGCTGGTCGGCGTCTTGCTGGTGGCGCCGTTTCTCCATCCCATAGCGGTGTTGCTTGAGAGCTGGCAGCCAGACCTTGCCAAAGCGACCGCCGAATTCCACGTCGCATTCAATATCGTCACCGCGATCATCTTCATCGGTTTGCTTGACGGAATTGCCCGGCTGCTCGAGCGGTTTCTGCCGAAAAAGGTGCAGGTGGCCGACCCGTCACGCCCGCGTTATCTGGACGCCAGCGCGCTGGAGACGCCTTCCCTTGCGCTCGCCGACGCCGCCCGCGAAACCCTGCACATGGGCGATCTCGTCGAGACCATGCTTCGCAATGTCATGGCAGCGATGATGACGAATGACCGGTCGCTGGTCGATCAGGTTTCCCGCATGGACAACAGCGTCGACAGCCTTGACGAAGCCATCAAGCTTTACGTCACAAAGCTCACGCGCGGCAGCCTCGACGAACGTGAAGGTCATCGCGCGATGGAAATTATCGCATTTGCCATCAATCTCGAGCATATGGGCGATATTATCGACAAAAACCTGAGCGAACTCGCCACCAAGAAGATCAAGCGACGCTTTCAGTTCTCCCCCGAAGGAGCCCACGAGCTTTCGACTTTCCACAAGCGGACGGCGGATTCGCTCCGCATCGCATTCGGCGTCTTCATGTCCGGTGATGTCAACGAGGCCCGCCGGCTTCTTGCGGAGAAAGTCGCGTTACGTAACCTCGAACTCGCGGCCACCGAGCGGCACCTCGAGCGGCTGCGCGAAGGGCGCCCGGAAACGATCGAGACGACGTCCCTGCATCTCGACGTTCTGCGCGATCTCAGGCGAATACATTCACATATCTGCTCGGTCGCCTACCCCGTTCTGGACGCGGCAGGCGAGCTTCCGGCTTTGCGGCAGGGGGAGAACGAGTTGATCGGAATGTCTGCGCCGGCGCATCCCTCAACCCGCTAGCTAGCGCGCATGATCCTCGCATTGAGGATCGGCAACCGCGAACATCGTGACTAGACGTTCCGCAGGGTATTCCGCGGCGACGGCGGGAACGACATTCGCATAAGTCGCACCGAAATGGCGCATTCGCCTGTTATGGCGCGAAAGCGCCCCGAGTCATGCCTTTCAGATGTTCCGGCGAAGGCCCCGCAAGCGGTTTCACCGCTCCATCGCTGTCGATCGAAAAACACAGGTGTCGCGCCGCAAACCAATAGCGCACAAACATGGCACCGACGACGCCCAACATTGCGCCGGCAACCACATCACTCGGGTGATGTGCGAGCAGGACCAAGCGGGTCACGGCGATTGCCAC